>JAFTAR010000066.1 GCA_017455495.1 Prevotella sp. | reverse complement strand
GCTGTGTGCCTCGCCCACCAGCATAAAGACCCTGAAGGATGCCGGTGTAGGCTCGGCCGACCTCTTCGTTGGCGTGACCCGCTATGAGAGCCGCAACATCACGGCCTGCATGCTGGCACATGCCCTGGGGGCCGAGAAGACCGTGGCCCGCATAGACAACTATGAATACCTGCTGCCTCAGAACCAGTCGTTCTTCAAGGACATCGGCGTTGACTCGCTTGTATACCCTGAGGTGCTGGCTGCCAGCGACATCATAAACGGCCTGAAGCTCTCGTGGGTCAGGCAGCGCTGGGACGTGCACGACGGTGCCCTGGTGCTGCTGGGCATAAAGCTTCGCGAGACCTGCCGCATACTGAACCAGCCCATCAAGGACATCTGCGGCCCCGACGACCCCTTCCACATCGTGGCGCTGAAGCGTGGCGGCGAGACAATAATCCCCGGCGGCCTCGACTCCTTGCAGAGCGGCGACCTGGCCTACTTCATGACCACCCGCGAATACATAAGCAGCATACGTCACATAGTGGGCAAGGACCAGTATGAGGACGTGCACAACGTCATCATCATGGGAGGCGGCAAGACGGCTGTCCGTGCTGCCCTCACCCTTCCAGACAATATGCACGCCAAGATAATAGAGAGTTCGCTGGACCGCTGCGAGCGCCTGAACCAGTTAGTGAACCGCTCGAACGTTATGGTTATTCACGGCGACGGGCGCGACCCGGGCCTCTTGCACGAGGAAAACATAAAGAACACGCAGGCCTTCGTGGCCCTTACGGGAAATGCAGAGACAAACATCCTGTCGTGTCTCGCGGCAAAGAAGATGGGAGTGCGCAAGACCATAGCCATGGTGGAGAACCTTGACTACGTGTCGATGGCTGAGAGCCTGGACATAGGAACCATTATAAACAAGAAGACAGTGGCCGCCAGCCATATCTTCCAGATGATGATGCGTGCCGACGTGCGCAACATGCGCTCGCTGATGATGGCCGACTCGGAAGTTGCCGAGTTCGTGGCCAACGAAGGCTCAAGGGTGACGAAGAAATTGGTGAAGAACCTTGGGCTGCCAAGTGGCGTGGCCATTGGCGGGCTGGTGCGCGGCAAGCAGGGCATACTCGTCAACGGCAACACACAAATAGAAGCAGGCGACTCGGTCATGGTGTTCTGCCATCGTCACCTGCTTGATAAAGTGGAGCATTTCTTCAAGAAGAGCCTTGTGCCCTGGTAGTTGTTAGATAATGGTGTGGCGCATGAGGCGCTCGCGGGCCATATCCTCATACTTGGTGCCGGGCCGGCCATAGTTGGCGTAGGGGTAGATGCTTATGCCGCCGCGGGGCAGGAAGAGTCCCGTAACCTCTATGTACTTTGGATCCATGAGTTTTATGAGGTCTTTCATGATGATGTTCACCACATCCTCATGGAAGTCGCCGTGGTTGCGGAAGGAGAAGAGGTAGAGCTTCAGGCTCTTCGACTCCACCATGCGCTCGCCCGGCATGTAGAGAATCTTTATCTCGGCAAAGTCGGGCTGTCCGGTGATGGGGCACAGCGTTGTGAACTCAGGGCAGTTGAACTGCACCCAGTAGTCGTTGTCGGGGTGCTGGTTCTGGAAGGTCTCCAGCACCGACGGGGCGTAGTCCTTGGCATACTGGGTCTCGCGGCCCAGCAGTTGCAGGTGCTCGTTTTCTCTTGGCATGGTCTTAGTATTCAAAGGTGTAAGTAATGTCTGTTACCGTGGGCGGTGCTCCTAACCAGTACTGTGTCTGTCTGACGGTCATCTCGGCCACGCTGTTGTCGGCATTCAGCTTCACCGTGACATCGTATGTCTGGTCGCCAAGGTGCTCAATCTTGCTTACGATGCTGGTGCTGCGGGTGTAGCGGAAGAGTGACAGCAGCTGGTAGGGGTCGCACTGCTCGGCACCGAAGACAATCTGGTTTGCGTCTACCGACTGGTGGCGGTTGTCGGCCTGAGAGTAGTACATCTTGAGGCGTTCGGTGACGTTGAACTCCTTGGTCTTGTTTATAATAGTCAGGCTGTCAGCGCGGTGCAGGCTGTCTGGAGCCAGCTGCTGTCCGCCCAGCAGGAAGGCGTATGCCTTGACGGAGCTGAAGGAGCGGTGAACCAGGTTGAAGGCCATGCCGGGCTGCACGGGGTATCCCACGCCGTTGTACTGCGCTGTGTAGCCAATGGTGTCTCCGTCGCCGATGAGCTGTATCGGCTGGTAGTCGTTGGTGAAGCGGCCTGTGAGCGTCTTTTCCTAGTCGCGCACGGTGAGTATGCTGTCTGCATTATTATAGCTCAGGCTGAGGCTGTGAAGCAGGGTGCCGTCCTTGCTCACTTTCAGAGACAGCGGCCTGTGCAACTCGTCGTAGCTGAACTCGTAGTGTGAGCCGTCGGTGCCGCTGATGGCCTTCACGTCGGCAGCATTGCCAAGGGAGCCGTCGCCGCGGGTGGCATACTGCCAGAAGTAGAGCGTGGCATTGGCATCTCCCGGATGGGCTGTGTCCGTGAATCTAAGCTCGCCGTAGCGGCTCTCGCCGGTAGTGTTCTGCTTGAAAGAGACTGGCAGGCTGTACACCACTTGTCCGTTGCCGCTCGTTGGAGCCACCGAGAACCAGTTGCCGCCCATGGCGGCGCTGGTGTTAAGGTTCCAGTTGCCGTAACTATAGAATATAATACTGTCCGACGTGTTGTTGGCATAAAGCATCGTCACGTTTGCGGTGGGCTTTATGAACACGAATCCCGCTGTGTAGGGCTCGTCGGTTCCAAGGCATGAGGCCAGGCTGAGTGCCGTGGCCAACACGGCTATAAGTTTTACTTTCCTCATTTATATAAATAGTAATACCTTATTATCACGAATTATCCATTAATCCTCTTCCCAGTTCTCAAAGTCGAAGTCTTCGAAACCTCCTTCGAGCGACGGGCCAACGAAGGCATCCATCTGCCTGCGGTCCTTCTTTGTGGGTCTGCCGGTGCCCCTTGCCCTGTCCACGAATCCGCTGATGCGGTTCATCTCAAGCAGGTCGTACTGGTCCTGCGGCGTGACGTTCTCGTAGATGTCGGGCAGCAGCTTGGCTCCCACGCGCTGTTCTATAGGTTTGATGATGCGGAAGCTGAAGGTGACGGGCGGCTTCCTCACGCTTATCACGTCGTCGGCCTTCACCATGCGTGAGGGCTTCACGTTGACGCCGTTCACGGCCACGCGGCCGTTCTTGCAGGCATCAGCGGCTATGGTGCGGGTCTTGAAGATTCGGGCTGCCCACAGCCATTTGTCTATACGAGCTTCTATTGACATGGTTTCTTCTTTCCCAACTTATTATACTGGTTCATGGTGATGTCTATGCCGGCCAGGACGAAGCTCTCAATGATCTTCACTCCCAGGTCTATGCTCGGCTGGAGCATGTCGAGTTCCTCGGTCGAGTAGCGCCCCAGCACCCAGTCTATCTGTCCGCCCATGGGGTAGTCAGAGCCGATTCCCATGCGTAGGCGTGCATACTGCTGGCCAATGAGCTGCTGTATGTGTCCCAGGCCGTTGTGTCCGCCGTTGCTTCCGTTGGCCTTCAGGCGGAAGGCGCCAAGGGGCAGGGCCACGTCGTCGCTGACCACGAGCAGGCGCTGCTGGTCGATGTTCTCCTTGCCAAGCCAGTAGCGCACGGCATTGCCGCTGAGGTTCATGAACGTGGTGGGCTTCAGCAGGAACACCTTACGGCCCCTCAAAGAGGTCTCGGCCACATAGCCGTAGCGGCGGTCACTGAAAATGGCGTTGGATGCCTTTGCAAAAGCATCCAACACCATGTATCCAGTATTGTGGCGGGTCATGGCGTACTCGTCGCCAGGGTTGCCCAGACCAACAATCAAGTATTTGTCCATATATTATTATTGTGCAGCGGCAGCAGCGGCAGCCGACTTTGAGGCACGTGTCTCCTTGACAGAGCAAACCACCACCTGAGCCGGTGTGGCCAGCGTGATGCCTTCGAACTTCAGCTCGCCCACCTTTATAGCCTTGCCCAGGCCGAGGTTGGTGACGTCGATTTCAAGTATCTCGGGAATATTCTTGTAAGGACCGGTAACGTCAATCTTGCGGATGCTGAGGTTGAGCTTACCACCGTCGCGCACGCCCTGAGCCAGACCGTTGAGCTTAACGGGGATACCCACGGTGATGTCCTTCTGCTCGGTCACCTCATAGAAGTCGGCGTGCAGCAGAGCGTCGCTCACGGGGTGGAACTGCAGCTCCTTGATGATGGCCTTGTGCTCCTGGCCGTCAATGCTCAGAACTACCACATAGACGTGGGGGGTGTAGACGGCCTTGCGAAGCTCGGTGAAAGGAACGGCAAACGACAGTGCCTTGGGCAGACCCTTCTCGTCCTTCTCCTCACCATAGAGGTTACAGGGCACCAAGCCCTCCTTGCGCATCAGCTTTGAGGCTTTCTTGCCTGTGGTCTCGCGCTTCTGACCTTTAACTAAAATCTCTTTCATAACAGTGTTGTGTTACTCTAAATTAAGTTGGTTTATTAAAGATGTTTTTACGACTTAATTCGCCATCACACGAATAAAGCGGGTGCAAAGGTACAAATAAAAATGATAAATGATAAACTATTGGGAATAAATTTTCAAAAAAAACATGTTTTTCTTGTGTAATAGCGGGAAAATGCGTAAATTTGCAGTCTGTAAATGGAGGAAACACTAAATGATTAACAGAGAGCTAATACGCATTAAGACAGTACAGCTGGTCTACGCCTACTACCAGAATGGCGACAAAAATCTTGACACGGCCGAGAAGGAACTTTTCTTCAGCCTGTCAAAGGCCTACGACCTGTACAACCATCTGCTTGCGCTCATAGTGGCCGTCACCCGCGAGTATTCCCGCCGCTTGGAAGTGCTGCGGGCAAAGGCACGCAGGGAGCACACTCCGGAGCCGTCGGCAAAGCTGGCGCTGAACCGCTTTGCCCTGCAGCTTGAGGAGAACAAGCAGCTTCTGGAGTTCACCGAGAGAGAGAAGTATCCGTGGAGCGAGACGCCTGAGTTCGTTGGCAAGCTGCTTGACATGATTGAGCAGAGCCAGATTTACAAGGACTATGTCGCCGATGCTGCCGACGACTATTCTTCCGACCGTGAGCTGTGGCGTAAGCTCTACCGGTCGCTGATACAGGACAACGAGGACCTTGACCAGGTGCTTGAGGAGCAGAGCCTGTACTGGAACGACGACAAGGAGGTGGTCGACACCTTTGTGCTGAAGACCATCAAGCGCTTCGACGAGAAGAGCGGTCCGCAGCAGCAGTTGTTGCCGGAGTATGACTCTGAGGAGGAGCGCGACTACGCCCGAAAGCTGTTCCGGGCCGCCATCATGAATGCCGACGACTACCAGCGCTACATGAGCGATGCCTCGGCCAACTGGGACTTCTCGCGCCTGGCCTACATGGATGTCATCATCATGCAGATAGCACTGGCCGAGATGCTCACCTTCTCCAGCATTCCCCTTGCCGTTACCATAAATGAGTATGTAGAGCTGGCGAAGGTTTACAGCACGCCCCGCAGCGCAGGCTATATCAACGGCATGCTCGATGCCATTGCCCGCCACCTGATTCGCCATGGCCGCCTGCTCAAGCAAATATCAAGCCCCCAAAGTTAGGGGGTTGGGGGCCTGAACAGGCGCAGGCTCCTATCACAAAATATCAACAATAACACGGTCTGGTAGCGCTTGTTCAGACCCCCTTCCCCCTAACTTAGGGGGCATAGATAAATGACAAACATCTTATTACAGGCCGCCCCTCAGGGTGGCGGCAGCACAATGATGATGCTGCTAATGATGGTGGCCATCTTCGCCATCATGTATTTCTTCATGATTCGTCCGCAGCAGAAAAAGCAGAAGGAAATACAGAAGTTCCAGAACCAGCTGGCCGAGGGCACGCAGGTTGTCACCGGCGGCGGTATCTACGGCACGGTGAAAAGCGTGGACATGGTAAAGAACACCGTTGATGTGAAGATTGCCAAGGATGTCGTCATCACCGTTGACAAGGGCTATGTGTTCAAGGACATGGCAAACACCCCGATGCAGAAATAAGCGGTGAGAGGTAAGGAGGTTCTTGTCTTTCTCTTCTTCTTGGCCCTGGCAGGCATCTTCTGGCTCCTGACCACTCTCAACGAGAGTTTTGAACAGGAGATCAGAGTACCCGTCAGGTTTACTAATGTGCCTACCGACGTGACGCTCACCTCGGGCGATGCCGACACGCTGCGCTTCAACGTGCGCGACAAGGGCATAAGCCTTGTAACCTACCTCTACAGCTCTGCCAGCCAGCCGCTTGTTATTGACTTCAAGCGCTACGCACAGCCCAACGGCACAGGCACCGTGCCTGCTGCCGACTTGCTGCGCCTCCTGGCCCGCAGGCTGCCAGCCTCGGCAACGCCCCTCAGCGTCAAGCCCGAGCAGGAGGTGTTCTACTACAACTATGGCGAGCGGAAGAAAGTGCCGGTAAGCTATCAGGGACAGGTGGAGCCAGACCCTCTCTACTTCATATCGGAAGTGAAATACTCTACCGACAGCGTCACCGTCTTTGCCTCGCGCGAGAAACTTGACAGCATAACCCGCGTCTACACCGAACCCCTTCATTGCGTAGGCTTCAGCGAGCCTCTCACCGTCAATGCCAACATACAGCGCATAACTGGTGTGAAGGTGATGCCGCCCGCGGTGACCATAAAGTTCGTTACCGACGTGCTGACGGAGGTGAGCATCGACGATGTCCCCGTGGTTGGCATCAACATGCCGCAGGGAAAAGTGCTGCGCACATTCCCCGCCAAGTTGAAGGTGAGCTTCGTCACGGGAATACGCAACTACCAGAGCATATCGGCCAGCGACTTCCTTATCGTAGCCGACTACGACGAGCTAAGCACCGACAGCAGCTCGCAGTGCAATGTTTACCTGCGAGGGCAGCCCAGCGGACTGCAGCGTGTTCACTTGGATGTGGACCGAGTTGACTATCTAATAGAGGAACGCCCGTGAAACATATAGCTATAACAGGAGGCATAGGCAGTGGCAAGAGCTATGTCTGCCGGCTGCTGACAGAGCACTTCGGCATCAGCGTGTACGACTGCGATGCAGCCGCCAAGCGCCTTATGCGCACTTCGGCCCGCCTGAGACAGGAGCTGACACAGCTGATAGGCCCGGGCACCTACCACCCGGAGTCGGGCATGCTGAACAAGGCCGCTGTGGCTGAGTTTCTGCTGGCATCCGACAAGAACAAGAAGGCTATTGACGACATAGTGCATCCTGCCGTGGCAGACGATTTCATGAGTAGCGGCATGGCGTGGCTTGAAAGCGCCATCCTCTTTGAGTCGGGCTTCAACACGAGGGTAAGCTTCGATGCCGTGGTGGTGGTGACGGCCCCCATAGAGGTGCGCCTTGAGCGCATCATGCAGCGCGACACCATCAGTCGTGAGAAGGCCCTTCAATGGGTGGAGCGCCAGTGGCCGCAGCAGGAGGTGACGCAACTCTCTGACTACGAGATAGTGAACGACGGACAGCAGCCGCTGCTACCTCAGATAGAAACTATATTACAACAATTACATAAATAGAAACATCATGCAAAGGACTATTTTAGCTATTGCCGGCAAGCCCGGCCTCTACAAACTTGTAAGCCGCGGAAAGAACAACCTCATCGTTGAGGCTCTCGATGCCACACATAAGCGCATGCCAGCCTTCGGCACCGACCGCATCACGTCGCTGGCCGACATCGCCATGTTTACTGACAGCGACGATGTGCCCCTGATGGACGTACTGGAAAGCCTGAAGACAGTCGCCGAGGGCAAGAAGACCTCCTTAGACCCGAAGAAGGCCACCAACAGCGAGCTGTTTGAGTTCTTCGCCAGTGTGCTGCCCAACTTCGACCGCGACCGCGTTCATGCCAGCGATGTCAAGAAGCTGCTGCAGTGGTACAACATCCTCGTTGAGGCCGGCATCACCGACTTCAAGGAAGATATGAAACCCACGGAGGGCGACAACATCGCCGACCGCGAGAAGACCGAATAATATTCGGAAAAATACCTGCACTACTTGCACTACTTGCACCTCTTGCACCTCTTGCACCTCTTGCACCGCAGAATCATGGGGAACCGCCGCAGAATCATGGGGAACCGCCGAAGAATCATGGGGAGCCACCGCAGAATCATGGGGAGCCGCCGCAGAATCATGGGGGGCCTCCGCATGAAATAGGTGCAAGTAGTGCAAGTAGTGCAAGTAGTTTTACCGTTCGTATTTGAAGCTGCTGCCGCCCACGAACTCACGCATGATGCTTGTGGGCGGTATTTCTCTGTCGCTCACAGGCAGGAAGAAGTGGATGAACTTCAGCAGGCGGTGGGCCTCGCTGTACTCCGGGCAGTTCTTCGGCACGCTTGACAGTATAATCTCGGCGTGGGTGCGCAGCACGGCAAACTCAATGTTCAGGGCCGAGTTGAACATCACGTCGGCAGTCTCCTGATAGGGGAAAATCCATTTGTCCTCCGCCTCGCACACGCTCTTCCACTGGCTAATGGTCTGGCGGGCGGTGAAGGCCCCCTTGTTGTAGTCGCGGATGATGCGCCGCAGCAGGCGGTTGTCGCGGGTGGGAATCCAGTTGTGGTCGTCAAGTGAGATGCTGGTCAGGGCCGAGATGTAAACCTTGTACTTCACGTCGTCGGAAACAGCCTTGGTGAGCATGGGGTTCAGGGCGTGTATGCCCTCCATGATGAGCACCGTGTCGCGCTGCAGCTTGAGGCGCTTGCCGTTATATTCGCGCTTGCCGGTGGTGAAGTTATACTCAGGCACCTCCACCGTCTCGCCTCGCATAAGGCGCTCAAGGTGGTCCTCAAGCAGGTGGTAGTCCACGGCTTCGATGTTGTCGAAGTCATAGTCGCCGTTAGGAAGCTTCGGTGTGTCCACGCGGTTCACGAAATAGTCGTCGGTAGAGAACGACAACGGCCGCAGGCCGCAGGCCAGCAGCTGCACCGACAGGCGCTTGCAGAAAGTGGTCTTGCCCGAGCTTGACGGCCCTGTTATGAGCACTAAGCGCACCGGGTGCTGTTCGTCGCGGAAGCGGCGGTCTATGTCCTCGGCTATCTGCACAATCTTCTTCTCCTGCAGGGCCTCGCTCACCTGGATAAGCTCGGAGGCATTGCCCCGCATTATGGCTTTGTTCACGTCGCCCGCATTGGATAGGCGCATGATGATGTCCCAGTGGGTCTTCTCCGTAAACATCCCGAATGTCTTGGGCTGCTCCACCTTCTCGGCCAGTCTTGATGGCTCGTTCCAGTCGGGCACGCGCAGCAGCAGCCCCTCGTCGTAGCGCTCAAGGCTCCACACCTTCAGGTATCCGGCACTGGGCACCAGCGGACCGTAGTAGTAGTCCACGGTGTCGCCCAGGGTATAGTAGTCGCTGTACAGCTGTCCGCTGGTCTCCAGCAGTTTCACCTTGTCAGAGAATCCCCTGTCGGAGAACACGCGGATGGCCTCCTCGGTAGTAGCCTCTGTGCGGCGGAAGGGCATGTCAAGGTCGACAATCTCATGCATGCGGCGCTTTATCTGTTCTATGTCATTGTCGGTAATGGGAGCAGCGACTTTCTTCTTGAAGTTGCAGTAGTAGCCGCGGCATAGCGAGTGTTCTATGAAGAGCTTCGAGCCGGGGAAGAGGTCCTGGGTGGCCTTGTAGAGCAGGAAACTCAGCGACCTTACGTAGACGCGGTGGCCGCTGCCCTCGCGGGCGTCAAGAAACTCCACGTCGCGGTTCTGGAAGAGACGGAACTTCAGCCCCTGTGACGTGTTGTTCACCTTGGCCGAGACGACGGGGTAGGGGAGCTTTATCTCGTCGGCAAACTCCTGGTATACTTCGAGCAGCGAGATGCCCTCTGGGAAGCTCTTAGTGATGTTGATGTTCTTGCAGCGAATCTGAAGCATAACTGTAATTGTTGAATCGTAATATTATTGCAAGGTCTTTCTCATATAGTCATTTCCTTATACAATCGGAACAGTTCTGCCACACAAAGGCTTTCTGTGAAAGTACTCTTCACAGGGAAGCCGTAGGCTTGCATCACGGCACGGTCGTTGTCCTCGTGGGCCTTGCGAAGGTCGGCAGGCATTGCCAGTTCATCATAGAGGTCTGCCAGAGAAGAGTCTGGATATCGTCTCCTGGCATCAAGAATGGCTTGAGCCGTCTGTGCTATTTTTGCCTTTTGTTCTTCTGTTGGTGCAGGCCAGGGAAAGTTATTGTAAACCACGTCTTTCGAGTAACGGTAGCGCATCTCCAGCCTTCCACAAACGGCACGCATCCAAGCCATGTGGACTTTGGACGTTAAAACGCCAAAATGATAGAGTGAGGCATCTGGGACGAGTTTAACAAGATTGTTTGTCACAATGTCATTAGAAACATAGCCCATTGGGACATATTTTCTTTTTTCTGAAGACACCTCAGGTACTAATAAGTTGTAATGCTCTTGTCCTTCCAACACTGGTTCACCATCATCATTCAATTTTGGTATATTCGGCTGAGTTCTTTGGGCATACAGATGTGGTGTGGCAGCAAATTTTCTGATGGCAGCTGCAGGACTGTTTTCTCTTGCCGCCTTGCAAGCAGCAATACGCTCCATGACAGCAGGCATACTGCGCAGTTCGGCAGGACTGATACCCTCCAGCCAAAGCGTGTAGCGCAATTTGTCATTCAGGTTAGGCTTGTTGTTGATAAGTTCGGTTCCACCTATCAAAGTGTGCATCCAGCGTTTGGCCTTAGGTTCACGTCGCAGGAACTCATCCTTTTCTTCTTTTGTAAAGATGAGATGTCCACCGTCGGCAGGCTTGTTGCCATATATCATAGGCGGCACGTCGCAGAGTGGTTTGTTCCGGCTGCTCACGATGACATCCGGGGCATCCAACAGGTAGGCATTGATATTCTTGCATTCCTTTGCCCCTTTTTCACTATACAGATACTTGTGTTGTCTTTCTCTATGCGAGAATCCTATGATGACACAATGGACATGTGCTTTCTGAGTAGCTTCACTGTCCCAGCGGAATGTTGGCCAGGCAAAATTGACAGTCACGTCAAGCCTTTCCCACATTCTGCCTACAGTCTCACCCTGTGTAATACTGTTTGTTGCAACAAAAGCACATTCCGTGTCAGTCATTCGCGTGACATCACATGCCTTTTTGAACCAACAGCTCACATAGTCAATATTCTTTATGCCTGGGTACATCCTGGCTACGTCCTTCTTTTGTTCACTTGTCATAAAGGTGAAACCCACAAACGGCGGATTGCCGATGATATAGTCATAATGCTGATTGTATCTGCGTGTCTCCGTTTTCAAGCTGCTGTCTGATTTAACAGCAATGATGTTGGCCTCTTCGTATGAGTCGGGCTCCTTAGCTACCCAAGTCTCTTCGTCTTCCAAAATCACATGAGCGTTTTTGACGTAGAAAGTAGGGATGTCCGACGGCAGTTCTATCACATTCCAATCCATCCTCAGGGCATTGCCCTCGCGGATATTATGATAGGGTTTCAGCGGCAGGAAGTCAATCTCCTGCTGCACGATGCGTTCCGTTTCTGCCAGCATCTGTGCCTCAGAAATCCACAGGGCCGTAGTGGCTACGGTGACCGCAAAGTCGTTGATTTCGATGCCATAGAACTGCTGGATACTGACTTTGATGGGATTCACAAAGGCTCCCATCATGGTCTGCCCGTGATATTTGGCACGGATGACATCGTTCTCCAGACGACGCAGAGAGAGGTAGGTCTCTGTCAGGAAGTTGCCGCTACCGCAAGCAGGGTCGAGGAAGGTGAGCGAGGCCAGTTTCATCTGAAACTCATCCAGCTTGCGCTGGCGGGTACGTTCTACTTTCTCTTCCAATATGGTATCATACTCTTGCCGCAGGTCATTCAGGAACAGCGGGTCTATGACCTTGTGGATATTCTCAATTGAGGTGTAGTGCATGCCGCCAGACCGCCGCGTCTCAGGATTCAGCGTCGATTCAAACATGGCTCCGAAGATGGTAGGCGAAATCTTGCTCCAGTCAAAGTCAAGGCTGGCGTTATGAAGCAGGAGTGTGCGCAACCCCTCAAGCCCACCCCCATCCCCTCCCCAAGGGAGGGGCTTTTGGTCGGCAAAGAGACCGCCATTGATGTATGGAAATTGTGCCAGGTCTGGTTCAAGGTAAGGGTCGCGCTGGGCAATAGGAGTGTTTAGCACTTGAAAGAGATTCATTAACGCACGACGCAGATGATGGGCGTCAAACTGAGCAAGATAATCATGAAACATGTCGCGCTTCCCAAAAATACCGGCATCTTCAGCATATAGGCAGAATACTAATCTGACGCATAGAACATTTATATCGTGAAGGAATTCCTTATAGGCATCGGCATCTGTGAGTCCCTCTCTTTGGGAGGGGGTGGGGTGGGCTATTAATGCCTCGTAGATTCTGCCGACTATCTCGCCGGCCTGCATCGACACCTCCATCTCCTTGCTGATGTGCTCGCTCTGGGCATCAACCAGGAACTTCAAACGGTAGTATTCTGTTCCCAAGTCCTCCAGCAGTATTTCCTCCGGCTCCTTGTTGGGCTGGTTCATGTCGTAAACCAGGAACGACTTGAAGTTGCACGTTACCACCCATTTGGGATGCTGGTTCTGAGGCATGTTCACGATATACAGCTTGGCCTGCAAGAACGGGGTGATGAAGCCGTCGCCCTTCTTGATAGGTTTGCGCAGGTCGATGTTGATGGACTTCTGCTCTATCAGCACCTTCGTCGACGGAATATGTACGTCTATGAAGTTCGTGCTGTCCACCATCGATTCCACCTGCTCCTCGTAGCGCAGGAACTCCAGCAGATTCTCCACGCCAAAGACATTGGTCAGCAGGTCGGCCCAGAACAACTGGCTCTGGCCACGTTCGTAACCCTTGCCTTTCCATCGCTCAGCGAACTCCGCCGCAGCTGTAGCCATTTGTCTCTCTGTCCTCATGGTGTTCTTTCTTTTGTTGTCAAGTTTATTGTTGTTCAAGGTAATAGTGGTTGCAGGCGTTTGAAGGCGGGAGCCAGAAGCGTTGTCTCCACCTCTTTGCCGTCCGGGGAGCGGAACACACAGCGTCGCTGGCGAGGCAGCAGGCTGCTTATGTGGCGTATGTTGACCAGGGTGCTGCGGTCGGCACGCACAAAGGTGTCGCTGTCAAGCAGTTTCTCAATGGCTCCAAGACCCATGAGGACGGTGTCCTTGTTGTGGAAGGTGACAAGGTGGGAGTAGTTGCCATCGCCCTTGAAGAATACTATCTCCTCCGGTGCTACGACAAGCGTGCCGCTGGCCGTGCGGAAGGTCAGTTTCTCCTCTTCCTCCCTTTCCGTCATCTTCACAATGTCCTTGGCCAGCTCTGTGGTGGCATCCTCCTTTGCCTTCTGCCTGATGGCCTCTATCTGCTGTTCGCGTTGCAGCTTCTCCCTTCTCAGACGCAGCATCTTGCGGTGGCTCTGCCGCTGGTAGTACCACCGGGCCACGGCCCATGCCACAGCTCCTACGAGCAGCAGGGCGCAGAGCCACACCCACCAGTGCTCATACCAGCGTGGCGGAGAGGCAATATAGGTGTCCTCCTCGTCATACTCCAATAGCTTCGCCGGGTTGAAGGATGTCATCTTCTCTATTCCGCATAGCCACACCGTGCCTTCAGGCCCTTCGGCCATGTCGGCTTTCAGCGGTTCCAGCAGAGTGAAGCCGTTGTGGTGGTCGTAGAAGCGTTGTTTGCCGACGTGCCCCGTGCTGTCTAAGCGGGCCACGATAAGGCCGTCTACCAGAGCCACCGTCAGCAGTCCGCCGGGCGAGGCATGGAGCGAGCGCACCTCGTGGCCGGAGAGCAGGGGCATCTGGCTGTTCAGCTCCTCCACTTGTCCGTGGCGTATGGCAAACAGCGAGTCGCAGCTGGCAAAGTACACCGTTCCCTGCCCGTCGGCATCCATAGCCGTCACTATGAGCTGCTGTCCGCCAAACGCTACTTTGTTTGTAATGTAAGGTCCGCCGTGGGGTGACGATACGGAGAAGAGTCCGAAGGTGCTGCCCACCCACAGGCGGCCGTCGCCGTCCTGGGCTGCACACCAGGGATGGGGCACTTCTGTGGTCAGCGTGTCTACATGGCCCGTGGCGGGGTCGTAGGCTGCTATCAGCTGTCGCATGCCCAAGATGAGCCGCCCCGAAGCCTCGGCCACAAACTGATAGCGTCCGAAGGGCATGCCGAGCCACCTGAGGCTGTCGCCGCTAATGCAGGCAACGTCGCTGCCGCCGGCCATATACACATTATTATATATAACGGCAGCACTTGGCACGAAGAAGTCGTCGGGATTATCGTAGAGCACGCTGCCGCCGCTTATTATCTTGCCGTTCAGCGTGCCCAGCACAGTGTTGTCGGCACCATTCTCCTTTGGGGCCACGGCTACTGCCCGCACTATGTCGTCGCCGTCTGTAAGCTTGTGGTTGGTGAACTGGCGGCCGAAGAAGCAATACAGACCCTGGTAGGTGGCCACCCACAGGCGGTTCCATTTGTCAACCATCATATCCTTGATAAGGTTGAAGCCACCTGAGATCTTTGTCACCACCGTGCCGTCGTAGGTAAAGAGGCTGTGGCTGTCGGCTATGAGCAGAGTGCCGTCGTGAGTTTGGCGCACTATGAAGCCATAGTCGGGCTGCCAGTCGTCATAGGGTGTCTGCAGGGCGAGGCTGTCGCCTTCCACCCGGTAAATGCCGTTGCGGGCAAAGGCATAGAGCACCGGTCCGCTGCGGTGGTAGCCAAGTATGTCGCCCTGGGGAATGAGCACGCCCCTGAGACTGTCTACGTATAGGTGGCGGTCGGGCGTCATGGCGTCAAGCAGACTGTCGTCCGTCACCTTCTTGAGGCTTTTGCCTGCCTTGGCCAGCCAGCGGTGCTGCTCCTGCTCGTCCTCAAGGAGCATGTAGCCGTTGGGCAGGTCTGTGGCGTTGAAGTTGTTGAGCAGCCACCCGCCTTCCTGTGTCAGGGGCTTTCGCTCCACTTCGTCGTAGCCAATGGTCCACTGCTGTCGGAAGCTCAACGCTCTCACCTCACCGCCGGTCTCAACAAAGCCTACTATGTTCCAGTGGTGGCCGCGAAGGAAGGGGGTGAACTCGCGCCCGTCAAAGCGCACAAGGCCCGACTGCGTGCCAACATAGATATATCCGCGCGAGTCCTGAAAGAGCTTCTCGGTAAGCATCTGGGGCAGGCCGTCCTGGTTGGTGTAGCGACGGAAGGCCAGACGGCTCTCTACCTGGGGGTGGACCGCCAAGCCCATGCAGAGTGACAATGAAAGAAGGATTACCCGCAGCATGGCTGTTGACAACGCTTTTGTGGTTTTAGAAAGTTTCTGCAAATTTAGGTATTATTTCTGAATTACAAGTAGGTTTTTGGTAAAAACTTTCATTAGTTACCATGAAAAGTAGGAGGTTAGTTCGTCACTCGCAAGCCACAGTTCGTCAAAAACTACAGTAATGATTAGTCTCCTTTGTATGATATTTGCTATATTTGCCCCATATTTACCAAACAACAACCACTATGAAACAAAGAACTCTACCTTTCCTGAAAAAACTGGCATCTTCACTGCTGTTCCTTCTGGCTTCGGTTATGGGTGCAAGTGCACAGGACATGCTCAGTACGCCGCTCACCCTTGAGGCAGCAACAGCCGGCGACATCACCTTCACCCTGACTTTAGGCTATGGCGTTGACCAGGGTATCATGACTCCTATTGAGTATCAGAAGAACGGTGGTGAGTGGACAACCTACTCCTGGGGTGAAGCCATCGCAGTAGCTACTGGCGACAAGGTTGCCTTCCGCGGCAACAATGCCAAGTACTATGGCAATGGCTCCCCGTCGTTTGAAAGCCACATCGTAAGCACTGCCGACGTGTATGTCTATGGCAACGTGATGAGCCTTATCAGCTCTACAGATTTCGCCACGCTGAAGACTCTTACCGGGAAGGACACTTTCTCCCATCTCTTCAGCAAACCGGGTGAAAATGTATGGGAAGTGGTGCCAAACACTACCATCAAGAGCCACCCCACGAAAGACCTTGTGCTGCCTGCCACTAAGCTGACAAACATGTGCTACTACTATATGTTTGCCGGCTGCCAGGGCCTGGCACGTGCACCGGAGCTGCCTGCCACGGACATGCCGGTAGCCTGCTATGGCTCAATGTTTGAGGGCTGCACCGGCCTGACCAAGGCTCCCGCCTTGCCCACCACTGTGTTCACTGACTACGGATTTGACGAGACAACCATGGAGGAATATGGCAGCATTGACTGCTATATGATGATGTTCAAGGACTGCACCGGCCTGACCGAGGCTCCCGCCCTTCCTGCCACCAAGCTCGTGCATGGTGTCTACCAGAACATGTTTCAGGGTTGCACCAGCCTCAAGAAAGCTCCCGAACTGCCGGCTTCAAAGGTTGCCGACTATGCCTACAGTTTTATGTTCGACGGATGCACCAGCCTGAACTACGTGAGGTGTTTGGCCACAGAATTCCTCATTGATCCTTTGGCACAGAATACTGCGGAAGAAGATGTCAATAACTGGCTCAGAGGCGTGGCCACCACGGGTACCTTCGTCAAGGCCGACGGTATGACCTCGTGGACAACGGGTGACAGCGGTATCCCCGTCGGTTGGACGGTGAAGAACGCCAGCGAAGAGACAGGACAGTTCGTCGCAGCCGAGACTCCGCTTACGCTGGAGGCTGTAGAGAACGGCACCACCGTAACCATTACCAATCCGCTCAGTCTTACCTTGGAGTACAGCACCGACGGCGGCACGGCGTGGACTTCCACTCACGATGGATATGTCGAAATCAACGACATTGCCGCTGGCAGCACCGTCAGCTTCCGTGGCAACAATGCGGCCTACTCAGGAGGTAAACCGGCCAACAGCACCACCATCTCATCCAACAAGGACATGTATGTCTACGGCAATGTGATGAGTCTGATAGGAGCCGACAACTACGCCACAAACACCACCCTGACTGAGAAGTATGCCTTGCTCAGCCTGTTCGACAGCAACACCCACCTGAAGAACCACGAAACGAAGGAACTGGTCCTGCCAGCCACCACGCTGACCGACTCCTGCTATAACTATATGTTCTACAAAACTGGACTGACACGCGCCCCTGAGCTGCCCGCCACGACGCTGGCCAACGGCTGCTATCAGTCCATGTTCAGCACCTGCTCCAGCATGGCGCAGGCCTGCGAGTTGCCTGCCACGGCGATGAAACCCTACAGCTATGCCAACATGTTCCGTGCCTGTCCGGCCCTGACCACGGCTCCGGCCCTGCCTGCCACGGCGCTGGCCGACTACTGCTATAGCTATATGTTCTATGGCTCAGGCATTACCGCTGCACCGCAACTGCCTGCCACCACACTGGCTCGCTATTGCTACAACATGATGTTCGGATGGTGCTCGTCGCTTACGGCGGCTCCTGAACTGCCTGCCACCGAGCTTGCCAACTATTGCTACCGCGCCATGTTCGTCAGCTGCAAGCAGCTCACGACACCATCGGCATTGCCTGCCACCACGCTGAAGGACGGCTGCTACCTCGGCATGTATCTGAACACAGCCATCACTACGGCCCCAGCATTGAACGCCGAGGTGGTGCCCCTGAACGCCTACTACCAGATGTTCCAGGGCTGCACGCAGCTGATGTCGGCCACCGTTGCTGCCAAGACGGTCGGCGAGAGTGCCTGCGAGAATATGTTCAAAGGCTGTACGGCCTTGGTGAACGCCCCCGACCTTCCCGCCACCACGCTGGGCCCCACCTGCTACAACTTCATGTTCTCTGGCTGCACCGCACTGGAGAAGGCTCCCAAGCTGCCTGCCACCACGCTTGCCACACAGTGCTATCAGCGCATGTTCGAAGGTTGTACCTCGCTTGTCACGGCTCCAGAGCTGCCCGCCACAGAGCTGGCCGAGCTGTGCTACAACGACATGTTCTGGGAGTGCACGGCGCTGAAGAATGCCCCCGAGCTGCCTGCCACCACGCTGGCCGACTACTGCTACACCATGATGTTTCTCGGCTGCAGCAGCCTTGAGACGGCTCCCGTGCTGCCCGCCGCCACGCTGATGCCTGGCTGCTATGAGCACATGTTCATGAACTGCAACTCGCTTAACTACGTGAAATGTCTTGCCACCAACCTTGGCGATGACAGCAGCACCGACGGCTGGCTTACCAACGTAGCTGCTACAGGAACCTTTGTAAAGGCAGAAGGTGCCGACTGGAGCGTGAAAGGAACAACGGAAGGCACCTGGGGCGACCCAGACAGCAGCGAAGGGACCATCCCTTGCACGTTTATCCACGGCATACCCGCCGGATGGACAGTGGAGACAGCTACTTCGACCGGCATAGACATTCCTACAGCCGACACTACAGCCACCCTCTACGACTTGCAGGGGCGCAAAGCCGGCATGCAGCCCGCACCGGGCATCTATGTGCACCAAGGCCGCAAGGTTATTCTGCGTTAGGGCAGTGCTCGCAGAGGAACCGGTAGACGAAGTCGAAGTCCTCGTCGCAGACGTAGACGCGGTTCTTTGACAGCCGCTCGTTTACCTTGATGAGATGCTGGCCGCGACAGGGTATGAGCCGCCTCACATCCGTCAGCGTGGTCACCATCTTTGTGCGGCTGGCCGACATCATGCCGGCTCCCGCCACGCCGGGGCGGCCGGCAGCGGCTCCGGCGAGCGATGTCAGCGTGCCTATCTTCTTTGCTTTCCTGGCACCCATGGCACTCTGCTCGTGCACCACCTGCTGCTCGTCCATGGTGAACAGCACCTCATATTTGCCGCCCATTATCAAGGCATAGAGCAGATAGCCCAGCGGACACAGCACCGCGAAGATGCCGGCCACGATGAGCATGGTCTGCAGCGAGCCGAGCAGCCCGTCGACAGACAGGCCGCCGGCACAGGCCACGATGAGGAACACTATCAGCCCGGTGATGCCGGCGCTGATGCCCATTGCCTTGTACACGTCAATGAGGATAGAATAGTTGGTATACATGTTAACATCATAGCGCCAGTGGTATTTGCCGTCGGCAAACAGCGTCACCCTCTGGCTGATGTCTTTTTCTCTTGGCTTCATGATGATTATTGTAGTCTGGTTGGTAAAGCACGGGTGCAAAGATACAACTATTTTGTCATTTATCAGCTTCCGTGCCCAACTTTATGCTTTTTCTCGCCACTTTCTTGTTCAGTTCGTCACTCGCAGCTATGAGTTCGTCAAAAACTGCATCTTGGAGCATGCCTGTTATGTGGATTATTGCTAACTTTACTCCAAAATTGGTGAAAGCATCATCAACTAATCATTATATAATATGAGACAGAAACTTTTACTCATCATGCTCACCCTGCTGCTCACGCCCCTCGGGGTCTTGGCGCAGTACTGGGAGAGCGGCACGTTGAAGACCAACAACTTCTTCAACTACACTTCGGGTGGCAACACCTACTCGAAGACCGAGGTCTCGTATCTCATCAACTCCGAACAGGACGGCAAGATGGAGTTCAGCACCGTGGCCCTGGGCAACGTGCGCATCACCAGCATTGCCCTGTATGCCGTAGAGGACGACGAGCTGCTCTTGGTGAACAACGGCTACCAGTCGCTCACCGTGGAGGACGTGGCCGCAGGACTCTACAAGGTAATCATCACCGGACAGCCCACCGACCGCGCCGGACAGGGCGGCAACTTCCAGGCCGGCTATGTGCTCACCCCTGCCGACTTCGTGAACGACCCTGAGCCTAACAACACCTGGGAGCGGGCCTACCAGATTGAGAGCGGCAACCCACAGCACGGACACCTGGGCTACAAGCGCGCAGGCAACCGTGACGAAGAGGACTGGTTCAAGATTGAAGTTCCCGACGAGGGAACGGTGACTTTTACCACCCGTACCTCAACAAAACTGTTTTTAGGCTATCTGGGCATGTACACCATGAAGGATGACAGCACGGGCGTGAATTACCGTAATGACAAATGGATGAGCGGTGAAGGCAAGGACACGACCATCGTCTATACCGTACCCGACGTGGCCCCCGGCACCTATTACGTCAGGGTTCGGCGCTATAGCGGCTATGGCAGCTACAAGATGAGCTATACCTTTGTGGCCAACGGCTATGGTGCTGATGACAGAGACAACGACACCTGGGACAAGGCCAAGGACATGGCTCTCGACACACCCACCGACGGACGCTTAGGCTATCACTTCAACAGCAACACTGACAATGAGGACTGGTACAAGATTGTGGTGCCCGAAGAGGGAAAGCTAACCTTCACTACCAAGACCGACCCCACACTATTCTTGGGCTATGTGGGCATGTACACGCCAAAGGCCGACGGCACGGGGACAGACTACCGTAATGACAAGTGGATGAGTGGCGAGGGTAAGGACACCACCGTCGTCTATGAGGTGCCCGACGTGTCGATAGGTACTTATTATGTTCGTGTGAGACGCTATAGCGGCTACGGTGGCTACCGGCTCACCTGCTACTTCACCAGCCATGCCGCTGAGGCCGACCCCGAACCGAACGACACATGGACAGAAGCCATGCCGCTGAAGAGCGGACCGACCATCACGGGACAACTGGGTTATACCTACAACGGCGACACCGACAATGAGGACTGGTACAGGATTGACGTGCCGAAGGAGGGGTCTGTGGTGTTCACCACCAAGACAGAGACCACCCTGCGATTAGGCTATCTGGGCATGTACACCATGAAGGCCGACAGCACAGGTACGGACTACCGCAACGACCGGTGGATGAACGGCGAGGGCAAGGACACCACCCTTGTCTATAACGTGCCCGACGTGGCTCCTGGAACCTATTACGTGCGAGTAAGACGATATAGTGGCTATGGGACATATACCCTGCAATATATCCACAACCCCAACGTTCATCAGAACGACCCCGAGGTGAACAACGAATGGACGCAGGCCACGCTCATTGAGAGTGGCGTCACACAGCAGGGCTGTCTGGGCTACCACTTCAACGGCGACACCGACGACGAGGACTGGTTTAAGATTGTGCTGCCCGACGAAGGAAAGGTGACCTTGGCCACAACGACGGAAACCACACTGCGCCTTGGCTACGTGGGCATGTACACTCCGAAGGCCGACGGCACCGGCACAAACTACCGCAATGACACATGGATGAGCGGCGACGGCAAGGACACCACCGTGGTCTATGAAGTGCCTGACTGCAAGCCCGGCACCTACTACGTGCGCGTGCGTCGCTACAGCGGCTATGGCGGCTATAACCTCGACTACACCTTCACGCCCAACTCGCTCAAGGCCGACTATGCGGACAATGAGACTTGGGACAAGGCCACCGTCATAGAGAACAACACTGCACAGCAGGGCCGCCTCGGCTACCACTACAACGGCGACACCGACGACGAGGACTGGTTTAAGATTGTGCTGCCCGACGAAGGAAAGGTGACCTTGGCCACAACGACGGAAACCACACTGCGCCTTGGCTACGTCGGCATGTACACGCCGAAGGCCGACGGCACCGGCACAAACTACCGCAATGACACATGGATGAGCGGCGACGGCAAGGACACCACCGTGGTATATGAAGTGCCTGACTGCAAGCCCGGCACCTACTACGTGCGTGTGCGCCGCTACAGCGGCTACGGCGGCTACAACATGGACTACACCTTCACGCCCAATGTCTATGGTGCCGACGTGGCTGCCAACGATTCCATCCAAGGAGCCACGACCATCGAGACGGGCGTTACGCAGCAAGGCCGCTTAGGCTATCACTTCAACGGCGACACCGACGGCGAGGACTGGTACGTCATCGACCTGCCATACGTGGGCAACGTGACATTCAATGTCAGCAGCGAAACTACGCTCCGCCTGGGATATCTGGGTTTGTACCTGCCAAAGGAAAACGGCAACGGCACAGACTACCGCTGCGACAAGTGGGTAAACTGTGAAGGCAAGGACACCACCATCGTCTATCGCATCAACGGACTCGGTGCGGGCAAGTACTATGTCCGACAGCGCCGCTACAGTGGCTACGGTGGCTACGCACTGAACTATGAGTATGAGCGCAACCCGTGGGATCGCGACAATCTGCAGAACTACGACTTCGCTAACCGTTACCTGCTCACGGAGGGTCAGACCGTCAGCACCACGCTGGGCTACACCTACCGCTCGCAGAACAATGAGGATTGGTACGACCTGGGACTGCTGCACGGCCGGCAGATTGACGTGACACTCTGCCCCGACACCACACGCACACTCGTCATCGGAGTTCCCGCACTATATATATATAAAGGTGACAACGAGGACGGCTCGCCCATACTGCAGAAGGTGGCCGAGAGCCGCATAGAGCGTAGTCAGGGCACCATCAGTTACATCGACAAGAACGACGAGGACAGCCACTACGTATTCCGCGTACCTAACTACAACGGCTCGAGCTACGGCGGCTACACCATCACCTTCGGCAACGACCAGCCAGAGGGCACCATCGATCTGGCCAGCACCACCGTCAGCGTGATGACCCAGGGCCGCAACACCGTGCGCAAGGGTGTGCCCTGCGAGAACCCCATCACCATCACCAACACGTCGGCACAGAAAACGGGCAAGTTCCTCGTTACCGTGGCCGCCACGGATAACATCGACATCATCGGCTTCCGCATGCCCGGCAACCGCGGACAGCAGTACCTGCCCCTTGACA
This sequence comes from Prevotella sp., assembly GCA_017455495.1. Lineage (GTDB taxonomy): Bacteria > Bacteroidota > Bacteroidia > Bacteroidales > Bacteroidaceae > Prevotella. The sequence goes on along the minus strand of JAFTAR010000066.1, from coordinate 4,007 downwards.
GCGTCACCGTGCTCGACGGCGCCAACTGCCAGCACACCGTCACCTTCCTCGTGCCAAGCCTTGACCCGTGGGAGAGCTACACCTTCACCATGATCAGCGAGGGTAAGGGCGACATAGCCTACAGTCGCGACTACAGGGAGTTCCACAGCGGAGCCAATAAGATTGTGGTGAACAGCTCGACCTTCGCCGTGGTGGCCGTGCTGGGCAATGTGGCCGGAGCCGACAAGCAGGTGTTTGTCAACGACTACATTGTGCACCGACTTGGCGACCTCTACGACCTCACTGGCGAGCAGCGCCTGAAGGTGTCGCAGCTTATTGACCAGTTAGAGAGCGAGAAGCAGCAGACCGGCGTGGCCGCTTTCAGCGTACTCTCGCTGCTGAAGCGGGCCAGCGAGCTGACAGGCATGGACCTAATCGACGCCTCCTGCCCCATCGCCACCCTGCTGCGCCAGCGCATACTGTGGTGGATCTACCAGGACGAGCAGTACGCCCCTGGTGACGACATCCTTGACATCATCGACGGCAAGGCCGCCATCAACGACGTCGTGGCCTCGTGGGATCCCAATGAGATGGTGGGTCCGCAGGGCGTGGGCGAGGAGCACTACCTGGGCGACGTGCAGACCGTGAGCTACCGCATACTGTTTGAGAACAAGGCCGAGGCCGGCGACGCCGCCTACCGTGTGCGCGTCACCGACGTGCTCGACCCGGCGGTATTCGACATCTCTACCGTCCGCTTCGGCGAGACCAGCCACGACGGCGTGGGCTACAACTGGGTGATGACGCGCGAGGGCAACACCCTCAAGTGGGACATCCAGGGCATTGAGCTGCCGCCCAACGTGAACGCTCCAGAGGGCGAGGGCTTCGTGAGCTTCTCGGTAGACCTGAAGCCCGGCCTGGCTGACGGCACTCAGATCAGGAACAAGGCGGAAATCATCTTCGACAAGAACTTCCCCATCGAGACCAACGAGTTTGTGAACACGCTCGACCTCACAGCTCCCACCACCACGATGGCCGAGACCCACTACGTGACGGATGCCAGCGCCATGCGCGTCACCTGCAGCGCCACCGATGCCGCCTCGGGCGTGCAGAGCTACCTGCTCTTCGTATCGGAGGACGGCGGCGACTACAGCTACTGCGGACAGAGTGTCACGCCGGTGATGGACTACCCCGTGGCTCCTGAGAATGGCCGCATCTACAGCTTCTTCGTGCTGGCCACCGACAACGTGGGCAACACCGAGCGCATACAGCCGCAGAGCGTGCAGGGACAGGCCACGGGCATCAGCACCGTGCGCTATAACACCGGTGCCGAGGTTCGCATCTACACCACCGATGGCCGCTATGTAGGCAGCAACCCGGCAGTTCTGCCAAAGGGTGTCTACATCATTGGTGGCAGCAAGTTTGTGGTCAGGTAGACTTGACGTGAAAATAAAGTAAGGGGAAAATTTGCAAATGTCATTTTTTTCCCTTACTTTTGCAGCCATCAAAGTAGTATATAATGGTAACAAGACACACAATGCTTATAGCCTTGGCTTGCATGCTCGCTATGGCGGGCTGCAAGCCAGGTGCTTCTCAGGGAAGCAACTCACAGGAGGTGTCGGCACAGGCCGATGAACAGCCGGGACAGGCTCAGGCAAGCCGCCCGCAACTTGAAGTAGCCGACGAGGGCCACTGCTCTTTCGGCAGCCACCGCTACACCATGGAGGGCAACTTCACGGCAGCAGAATACCGCCGCGACGCCACGGGAACGGTGACTTTCACCAACGTGCCGTCGGACTACGAGGAGTTTGAGGCCCTCTACACCCGGTTCCTCGGCAAGACCCCTCACGGCACGGCTGCCATGGTTCCCATGGCTATGGAGCTGTATGCCCGCGATGCCGACTTGGGCCAGCGCTGCTTTGAGCTAATATGCACCCCGTCGAACGTGAACAGCGTGGTGTCAGTGTTGAGGCAGAAGTTCAACAGTTCTCAGTATGGCCCTTCCAACGACGGCTACGTGCAGCGCTACCTGCCTGCTGCCGCCCTGCGCGGTGCCACGCCCGAGAACGGCTACACCCCCAGCCTGCCATACGCCGTAGACATGACCGCCAGCGCCAATGCTCATCGCGACATGCAGATAATGGGGAGCGGTCGCGTGGTATACATATATATATATGGTGGAGGCTGGGACACACATCAGCGCTCAGTAGAGGTGCTGCTGCCTCAGGGCGCAGAACTCCATCAGGTGTTCAACTGCCCAGCACTCTACACGCAGTGCAAGGCCATTCAGGGCCAGTGGCCGGGACTGAGATAACCATAAAGGCATGAAGAAACTGTTTATAGAGACCTACGGCTGCCAGATGAACGTGGCCGACTCTGAGGTGGCGGCCAGCGTGATGCAGATGGCTGGCTACGAGACATGCCAGAGTGTGGAGGAGGCCGATGCCGTGTTCCTAAACACCTGTTCGGTGCGCGACAATGCAGAGCAGAAGATATACCGGCGCTTGGACGCGTTGAAAAATTTAAAAACTAAGAAGTTAAAGAGCGGGAAAAGCGAGGGGCCGGGCCTCATCATCGGTGTGCTGGGCTGTATGGCCGAGCGCGTGAAAGATGAGTTGCTCAACGAGCACCACTGCGACCTCGTGGCCGGGCCTGACAGCTACCTCGCCCTGCCCGACCTCATTGCTCAGGCTGAGCTGGGCCATAAAGCCATTGACACCGAGCTGTCAACGACAGAGACCTACCGCGACGTGGTGCCGCAGCGCATAGGCTTGGGCCATAAGATTGGCGGCTTCGTAAGCATCATGCGCGGCTGCAACAACTTCTGCCACTACTGCATAGTGCCATACACCCGTGGAAGGGAGCGCAGCCGCGATGTGGAGAGCATTCTCCGCGAGGTGCGCGACCTGCGCGACAGGGGCTTCAAGGAGGTGACGCTGCTCGGACAGAACGTCAACAGCTACAAGACCTCCACTCCATACAGGGAGGGGGCGGGGGAGGGTCTGCTATTCCCCGACCTGCTCCGCCTTGTGGCCGAAGAAGTTCCCGATATGCGCATCCGCTTCACCACGAGCCACCCCAAGGACATGAGCGACGAGACGCTGCATGTCATTGCCGACATGCCAAACGTGTGCCGCCATATCCACCTGCCTGTGCAGAGCGGCTCAGACCGTATACTGAAGCTGATGAACCGAAAGTACACCTGCGAGTGGTATCTTGACCGCGTCAGCGCCATACGCCGCATTGTGCCCGACTGCGGACTCTCCACCGACATCTTCGTGGGCTACCACTCGGAAACGGAGGAGGACCACCAGCTCTCACTCTCCCTTATGCGCGAGGTAGGCTACGACTCAGCCTTCATGTTCAAATACAGTGAGCGCCCCGGCACCTACGCATCGAAGCACCTGCCCGACGACGTGCCGGAGGAAGTGAAGCTACGCCGCTTGGACGAGCTGATAGCCCTCCAGACGGAGATCTCCGCCCAGCAGAACAAGAAGGACGAGGGCAAGGTGTTCGACGTGCTCGTAGAGGGCTTCAGCAAGCGCTCACGCGAACAGCTCTGCGGCCGCACCGAACAAAACAAGATGGTGGTGTTCCACAAGGACGGCCATCACATTGGCGAGCATGTCAGCGTAAGAATCACCGGCAGCACCAGCGCCACCCTACTGGGAGTCATAGTGTAATAACTCAACTCCCGCATGTATATAAACAACCACGGAATAAACAACCACGGATTTATGGATTTATAGGATTTCCTCAAATCCACAGAATCCCTTAATCCGTGGTTCTATAAAAAGACTTCAGCGGTGCAAAGCTACATTCTGAGCTTTGCACCGCTTCAAGGTCTATATAGTTATTCTGGCTGATGACAGTGCCCTGTAGAATAATTAATGGATCCCTTCTTGCCGTGTGCGTCTTTGTTGTGTACAACCGTGTAGAGTTCATGGCAGAACGAGGTCTCGTCTATACCGATACGCGGTCCGATGTTCTCAGGTTTCAGTACCCACTCCTCCGCATGGTCTTTCTGCTGC
>JAFTAR010000065.1 GCA_017455495.1 Prevotella sp. | reverse complement strand
CGACAAAAAAAGAGTGCCCAGAACAGGACTCGAACCTGCACGCCTCGCGGCACACGCACCTGAAACGTGCGCGTCTACCAATTCCGCCACCTGGGCATTCTTTCAATGAAGTTTCTGGAAAATTGAGAACTTCATCGCTCTTTTGTTCATCGTGTGGAGCGGAAAACGGGACTCGGACCCGCGACCCCGACCTTGGCAAGGTCGTGCTCTACCAACTGAGCTATTTCCGCCTTTACTTTCCCTTCGGAAAGGCATCTCTCTTGATTGCGGGTGCAAAGGTAATGCTTTTTTTTATACCCGCCAAACTTTTTCCCGCTTTTTTTTGAAAAATCTTTCTTTTTTGTCTTTTTGCGGTTTGTTCAAGCCCTTTTAAGCATAAAAAGAACAAAATTTTGCGGCTCGTATAATAATAATTTCTTTTTGCCGTTATAAGAATATGAATCATACAAGAACACTTGGGTTAGACACATCTTTATATTATAATATGACAAAGCTTGAAAACGGATATGTACTTGACGGCATGAGTGAGTTTGAGCGCTACGTGAAGCGTATTATAGACTTTTTCACCGCCTTGATATGCCTAATATTGTTTTCGCCTTTGTTTCTTGTCTGCTACATACTGGTAAAGCGCGAAGACGGAGGTCCGGCCATCTTCAAGCAGGAGCGTATAGGTCGCTTCGGGCGTCCGTTCAACATATATAAGTTCCGCTCCATGCGTGTCGATGCCGAGAAGAACGGTCCGGCCCTTTACCAGCATGAGAACGAGACCCGTATGACCCGTATAGGAAAGTTCCTGCGCGAGCACCACCTTGACGAGCTGCCGCAGCTTTGGAATGTGCTGAAGGGCGACATGGCTTTTATAGGCCCCAGGCCGGAGCGCAAGTTCTATATTGACCAGATTATGGAGCACGACCCGCGCTATGCCTACCTCTACCAGATAAGGCCCGGTGTCACTTCCTACGCAACGCTCTACAACGGCTATACCGACACTATGGAGAAGATGCTGCGCCGCTTGGAACTTGACCTCTACTACCTTGAGCACCGCTCGTGGTGGCTCGACATCAAGATTATTGTCAAGACTTTCCTCAACATCGTTTTCGGAAAAAAATTCTGACAACTCCGTTTTCTTTTCTTACAATAGGTTGTCAGATTGTCAAAACGCCCTGCCAAAAAGGGTTTGTAACCTGTCTCAACAGATTGCAAACCTCCTGTACATCGGTGTTTTGACAACCTTGTAACCTATTTTGAAAAAAAATCGGAAAAGCCAATCGTCGGAAATGGTAGTGGAAGAAGCAAATCCCCCAAAATCCCTTTATCCGCGGTTTTTAAAAAAAAGAACTTGTGAAACTTGAATAATGTAAAAAGGCGGTGAAGAAATGTTATAACTCTTGCATGTGTGGGGAAAAAAGTGTACTTTTGCACTTGTAATTACGCATGAAGCTCATAGACTATGGGATTGTTTGGACTATTTAGTAAGAAGAAAGAGACCCTTGACAAGGGCCTGGAGAAAACCAAGACATCGGTATTCGAGAAGATTGCCCGTGCCGTGGCAGGAAAATCGAAGGTTGACGACGACGTGCTGGACAACCTGGAGGAAGTCCTGATAACCAGCGACGTGGGCGTTGACACCACGCTGAAAATCATCAAGCGCATTGAGGAGCGAGTGGCTCGCGACAAGTATGTGTCAACCTCCGAGCTTAACGGCATACTCAGGGACGAGATAGCCTCGCTGCTTGCAGAGACCGGCGCCACCGACGGTGCCGACTGGGACCTGCCCGCCGACTATAGGCCATACGTAATTCTGGTGGTGGGAGTGAACGGAGTGGGCAAGACCACAACCATAGGCAAGCTGGCCTGGCAGTTCAAACAGACAGGAAAGAAGGTGTACCTCGGCGCTGCCGACACATTCCGCGCCGCAGCCGTGGAGCAGATAAGCATTTGGGGCGAAAGGGTGGGGGTGCCTGTGGTGAAGCAGCAGATGGGCAGCGACCCTGCCTCTGTGGCCTTTGACACCCTTCAGAGCGCCAAGGCCAACGATGCCGACGTGGTGCTCATTGACACCGCAGGCCGACTGCACAACAAGGTGGGCCTGATGAACGAGCTTAAGAAGATAAAGGACGTGATGAAGAAGGTGCTGCCGCAGGCTCCCGACGAGGTGATGCTTGTGCTCGACGGCTCTACCGGCCAGAACGCCTTTGAGCAGGCAAAGCAGTTTGCCGCCGTCACGCAGGTTAGCAGCCTGGCAATAACAAAGCTTGACGGCACTGCCAAGGGCGGAGTTGTCATTGGCATCAGCGACCAGCTTAAGGTGCCCGTGAAATACATCGGACTTGGAGAGGGTATGGAGGACTTGCAGCTCTTCAATAGGAGAGAATTCGTAAATTCATTGTTTCAGAATTGAGGATAGTAGACTTCATATCGCTGGGCTGCTCAAAGAACCTTGTGGATTCTGAGATGCTTATGGGCCTCTTCGAGGCTCACGGCTATCGCGTAACCATAGACGACCCCAACCCAAAGGGCAGGATTGCCGTGGTGAACACCTGCGGCTTCATTGCCGATGCCAAGGAGGAAAGCATAAACACCATCCTTGAGCTGGTACAGGCAAAGAGCGAGGGCAGAATTGACAAGATATATGTCATGGGATGCCTCTCAGAGCGCTACCTTGCCGACCTTGAGGCTGAAATCCCTGAGGTGGACGGATGGTACGGGAAGTTCAACTACAGGCAGTTGCTTGAGGACTTGCAGACCCACCCCCACCCTGTAAGTGATGGGTGGAATAGGGTTTTGACCACTCCCAGCCACTATGCCTACCTTAAGATTAGCGAGGGCTGCAACCGCCATTGTGCCTACTGTGCCATACCGCTCATCACCGGCCAGCACCAGAGCCGCCCCATGGAGGAGATCATTGAGGAGGTAAGATGGCTGGTGAGCAAGGGCGTGAAGGAGTTGCAGGTCATTGCCCAGGAACTTACCTACTACGGACTAGACCTCTACGGCGAGCGACGCATAGCCCAGCTCGTGGAGCAGATGGCCGAGATAGAGGGGGTGGAGTGGATACGGCTGCACTATGCCTATCCCGACCAGTTCCCGTGGGAGCTGACGAAGGTGATGAACAGCCACAAGAACGTGTGCCGATACCTTGACATTGCCTTACAGCACATAAGCGACAACATGCTGGAAAGGATGCACCGCCACTTCAGCAAGCAGCAGACGCTGGAACTCATTGACAGGCTGCGCAGGGAGGTGCCGGGCATTCATCTGCGCACCACCCTCATGGTGGGATTCCCCGGCGAGACCGACGAGGACTTCTGTGAGCTGATGGACTTCGTGCGCCAGGCCCGTTTTGAGCGTATGGGAGCTTTTGCCTACAGCGAGGAGGAAGGCACCTACGCCGCCAAGCACTATGCCGATGACGTGCCTGAGGAGGTGAAGCAGCGGCGTCTGGACCGCCTTATGCGCCTGCAGCAGGACATAAGTGCTGAGGTTGAGGCACAGAAGGTAGGAACCACCATGAAGGTAGTCATAGACCGCGAAGAGGGCGACTACTACGTAGGCAGGACTGAGTTCTGCTCGCCTGAGGTAGACCCTGAAGTACTGGTAAAGAAAGGCAAGAAGAGGCTTGAAACAGGCCAGTTCTACAACGTATTAATAACTGGGGCAGAGGAATTCGAAGTCTACGGAGAAATTGCCTGACACTATAATAAGTAGTATGAATAACAAAGAGTTTATTGCCGAATTGTCGAAGCGTACAGGAATGTACGGCACCAAGTCGCAGCGCATGGTGAGCACGCTCATTGCTGGCATGTGTGAGTCGTTCATCGAGGGTAACACCGTGATGATGTCGAACTTCGGCGCTTTTGAGGTGAGAAAGAAAATGGAGCGCGTCATAGTGATTCCTGGATCTACCCAGCGCGTCCTGGTGCCGCCAAAGCTCACCGTGGTGTTCAAACCGGCAACGTCTGTAAAGTTCAGCGTAAGGAAAGGAGGTGACGACAATGGGCAAGATTAACATAGCAGACCTGGCCGACTTCCTTGGCTCCAAGCACGGCATAACAAAGAAAGAGGCGCAGACTTTTATTAATGCTGTTATCAGCGTTATAAAAGACGGCATAGATGCCGACCGTATGGTAAAGGTGAAGGGACTGGGCACGTTCAAGGTGGTCGATGTGGAGCCAAGAGAGAGCGTGAGCGTGAGAACAGGCGAGAGGCTCACCATAGAAGGCCACTCGAAGGTGACGTTCCTGCCTGACAAGGCGATGAAGGAAATGGTGAACAAGCCGTTCTCCATGTTTGACACCATTACGCTCAACGGTGACGTGGATCTCGGCGATACCTCTGCACTTGAAGGCCTTGATGCTGAGGATGACGACTCCGTAGAGACCGAAGAGTCAGAGCCTGAGGCAGAAGTAACGGTTCCAGAGCCGGCAGTTGAGGAGAAAACTCCATCGCAAGCTACAGCTGAGGAAGAAGCTCCCTCTCAAGCTACAGTTGAGGTAGAAACTCTTTCGCAGACTACAGTTGAGGAGGCTCCCACACAAACTGCTGTAGAAGAAGAGGCCCCCTCGCAGGCCGATCCTATTCTTGAGATAGTTGACGAGCCGCTGATGGTGACGGAAACTCCTCCTGTTGAGCAGCCTGCCGCCTACGAAGATGAGGAAGACGAGGATGACGAAGAAGAGTACAACGAGCAGAAATCTTCCTCTCGTTGGTGGATATGGCTGTCGGCATTGATTTTGCTCGCTGCAATAGGTGTTGCTGTCTGGTGGTTCTTCCTGCGCAAGCCTGCTGCCGAAACAGTACAGCCGCAGCAGCCTGTACAGACTGAGAGCGTAGATACACCCGTAGCAACAGACACGGCTCAAGTGGCCGATGCGCCAACAGACTCTTTAGCCACGGCAACAGCTGATACCCAAGTGGCGGACTCCGTTGACTATGAGCAGATGGATAACCGTGTACGCACGGGGGCTTACAGGATTACCGGCCTTGACCATATCGTCCCGGCGCGTCAGGGCGACACGCCTAAAAAGATAGCACGCAGGGAGTTTGGCGGCGAAGAGATGAGCTGCTACATAGAAGTATACAACGGAATATCATCCGGCACTACTATTATTGAAGCCGGAACAGAGATAAAAATACCAAAGATAGAACTAAAGAACAGGAACAATTAAATCATGGCAGAGAACATTGACATAAGAGAACTCAACATCAGGATAGAGCAGCAAAGCTCCTTCATCACCAACCTTACCTCAGGAATGGGGCAGGTCATCGTAGGACAGAAGCACCTCGTTGACGCACTCCTCATTGGACTGCTCAGCGACGGCAACATACTGCTCGAAGGCGTGCCGGGCCTGGCAAAGACCCTCGCCATAAAGACGCTCTCACAACTCATTGACTCCACGTTCAGCAGAATACAGTTCACTCCCGACCTGTTGCCTGCCGACGTTACGGGAACCCTGATATACTCCCAGAAGGAAGCCAAGTTCATGGTGAAGAAGGGTCCGATATTCGCCAACTTCGTATTGGCCGACGAGATAAACCGTGCACCGGCCAAAGTGCAGAGCGCACTCCTTGAGGCCATGCAGGAGAAGCAGGTCACCATTGGCACCACTACCTACGAACTTCCGGCTCCATTCCTTGTGATGGCTACCCAGAACCCTATAGAGCAGGAAGGCACCTATCCGCTGCCCGAGGCACAGGTGGACCGCTTCATGCTGAAGGTGGTGATAGGCTATCCCACCCTTGAAGAAGAGAAACTCATCATCCGCGAGAACATAAAGGGCGAGGGACTGCCCCAGCCAAAGCCAGTAACCACCGTTGACGAGATTCTGCGGGCAAGGAAGGTGGTGAACGAGGTCTATCTTGACGAGAAGATAGAGCAGTACATAGCCGACATCGTCTTTGCCACCCGATACCCCGACCGCTACGGCCTGCGCGAGCTGAAGGAGCTGATAGGCTTCGGAGCCTCGCCGCGTGCCAGCATCAACCTGGCAAAGGCCGCAAGGGCCTACGCCTTCATAAAGCGCCGCGGATATGTGGTGCCTGAGGACGTGAGAGCCGTTGCCCACGACGTGCTGCGCCACCGCATCGGACTAACCTACGAGGCAGAGGCCACCAACATCACAAGCGAGGAGATAGTAAGCAAAATCATCAACAAGGTGGAAGTGCCCTGATGAGTTGAGATTTGAGAGTTGAGAATTGAGAGTTGAGAATTGATATTTGAGAATTGAGAGTTGGAAACAAGCGAAATCATTAAGAAGGTTCGTAAGATAGAAATCAAGACGCGCGGCTTGAGTTCTAACATCTTTGCAGGCCAGTACCATACGGCTTTCAAGGGGCGCGGCATGGCTTTCTCCGAAGTCAGGGAATACCAGTACGGCGACGACGTGCGCGACATTGACTGGAACGTTACGGCCCGCTTCAACCGCCCCTACGTGAAGGTGTTTGAGGAGGAGCGCGAACTCACCGTGATGCTTCTCGTTGACGTGAGCGGCTCGCTTGACTTCGGCACACGCAACCAGATGAAGCGCGACATGGTGACAGAGATTGCCGCCACCCTTGCCTTCTCGGCTATTGAGAACAACGACAAGATTGGAGTCATCTTCTTCTCCGACCAGATAGAGAAATACATACCTCCCAAGAAGGGCCGCAAACACATCTTATATATTATACGCGAGATGCTGGACTTCCACCAGAAAAGTTCGCGTACTGACATAGGTGTGGCCTTGGAGTTCCTTACCGGAGTGTCGAAGCGCCGCTGCACGGCCTTCATGCTAAGCGACTTCTATACCAGGCAGAGCTTCATGCAGCAGCTCAACATTGCCAACAGGAAGCACGACGTAGTGGCCATCCAGGTCTACGACCGCAGGGCTATGGAGCTGCCAAAGGTGGGACTGATGAAGGTGGTGGACGCAGAGACCGGCCACGAGCAGTATGTTGACACCTCGAGCAAAACCGTGAGGGAAGCCTACCGCCTTTACTGGAACAGTCGCCAGCGCGACCTCAAGGAGACCTTTGCACGCAGCGGAGTGGACAACGTGAGCATAGCTACTGATGATGACTACGTGCGCTCGCTGCTCGGACTCTTCAGGAAGAGGCGCTGAGAAAGATAATAGTTTAACCATTTTGCGTTAACAACCTATAGTGAAACGTTTTATACTTTTATTCATATCTATCCTCACCTTCACCGCCATTAAGGCGCAGACACGCGTTGAGTCGGAGATTAGCTCCATGGAGATGCTTGTAGGCGAACAGGTGGCCCTTACTGTCACCGTTCATGCCCCCGACACCTCTCTGGTGGTGTTTCCCAACCACCTGCTGCTGCCTAACGACATTGAGGTGCTACAGGCCATACAGGAGCCAAAGGTGGCCGAGTCGAACGGAATGGCCGTCCATCGCTGCCATTACATCCTTACCTGCTTCAGGGACACTCTCTATCCGCTGCCCCCGGTGCAGGTGACGGTGGGAGGCCGCGAGATGTCCACTCGCCAGCTGGCACTCAAGGTTCTGACGGTAGACGTAGACACCACCAACTATGAGAAATACTATGGCCCCCACGACGTGCAGTCGCTGCCTATGAGCTGGAGCCAGGACGACTGGTCGTTGGCTTTCTGGCTCAGCGCCGCTATGATATTCCTGCTTCTCGTGGTGCTCTACCTCTTTGTACGTCTGAAAAGCAACAAGCCCATCGTTTCGCGCATACGCATCATAAAGCGCCTGTTGCCCCACCAGAAGGCAATGAAGGCCATAGAGATGATAAAGGCCGACAGAATGTCTACGGCAGAAGACTCCAAGGAGTATTATACCCGCCTCACCGACACCCTGCGCCAATATATCAACGAGCGCTATGGCTTCAACGCCACAGAGATGACAAGCTCGGAGATAATAGAGCGGCTCACTAAGACCGACGACCCCAAGTCGCTTGAGGAACTGAGGCAGCTGTTTGAAACGGCCGACCTCGTGAAGTTTGCCAAGTACTCCACCATGATGAACGAGAACGATGCAAACCTGGTAAGTGCCGTTGACTTCATCAACCAGACAAAGCTTGAGAACATGCCTACGGAGGAGGTGGTGAAGCCCGAGCTGACAACAGAGCAGATACAGTCGAAGGCCCGCCGCAAGGGACTCATCGCAGCAATAGCCATCCTGGCGCTGGCCATCGTCGGCTTGCTCGTATACATAGGATGGATTGTTTACGACGTATTGTTATATTAAAGCATCATGGACATCCAGTTTGCAAATAAAGAATATCTGTTCCTGCTGCTGCTCATAATACCTTATATATTATGGTATGTGATGTGGCGCAAAAAGACAGAGCCCACCATACGCATGGCCGACACCTTTGCCCTGAGCCGTGCACAGCGCACCTGGCGAGTGCGCTTCATGCCCGTGCAGGCAGTCCTGAGGGTATTGGCCTTCGCCCTCCTTGTGCTCGCTATGGCCAGGCCGCAGAGCCGCAACTCCTGGGAGGAGCAGTCTGTTGAGGGCATAGACATCATGCTTGCCATTGACATTTCCTCGTCCATGCTGGCCGAGGACATAAACCCTAACCGTATAGAGGCGGCAAAGAAGGTTGCCGCCGAGTTTATCTCAGACCGCCAGAACGACAACATCGGCCTTACCATCTTTGCCGGCGAGGCCTTCACACAGTGTCCTATGACCATTGACCACAGCGCTCTCCTGGCCCTGTTGCAGCATGTCAGCGACTATGTGGGCAGCGGAGCCGTGGTAGACATGACGGCTATAGGCATGGGCCTCACCAATGCCATCAGCCGCCTGAAGGATTCCCATGCCAAGAGCCGTGTGGTAATTCTGCTTACAGACGGCAGCAACAACTACGGCGAAATATCGCCCCTTACAGCTGCCGATATGGCCCGCCAACTGGGTATCCGCATCTACACCATCGGAGTGGGAACCGACGGCACTGCATCCCGTCCCACCGTAGTAGGAGGCACGGTGCAGCACTTGGTGCTGCCTAACGACCTTGACGAGGGAACCCTCTCGCAGATAGCCCGCAACACAAATGGCCGCTACTACAGGGCCACCAACGTGGAGCAGCTCAGGAATATCTACAGCGATATTGACAAGCTGGAGAAGTCGAAGCTCGACGTGCAGAGGTACAGCAGGGTGCACGATGAATACCAGGTGTTTGTCATTGGGGCCATCATAGCCCTGCTCCTTGAACTGCTGCTCAGGATAACGCTGTTCAGGAGAATACCGTAAGTAAAGAAAACTATCAAGATGTTCAGATTCCAAGACCCACAATATCTATATCTCCTAATCGTGGTGGTGCTGCTGGCAGCTCTGCGATTCCTTACCTACCGCAACCAGAAGAAGCGCATAGCCAAGTTTGGCCAGCCCGACCTGGTGATGCAGCTCATGCCCCTCTTCTCCCGCTGGCGTCCTGCCGTGAAGTTCTGGCTCTTAGAGGGTGCGCTGGCCTTGATAATAGTGATGCTGGCCCGTCCGCAGTTTGGCAAGGGCACCACTGAGACCCACCGCTCGGGCATAGAGACCATCATTGCCATAGACGTGAGCAACTCCATGAGGGCGGTAGACCCGGGCGAAGGCGACATGAGCCGCATGGACAAGGCAAAGATGATTGTCAGCAAGCTCATTGACCAGCTTAGCGACGACAAAGTGGGCATAGTGGTCTTTGCCGGCGATGCGTTCATACAGCTGCCCATCACCGCCGACTTTGTCTCGGCAAAGATGTTCCTGCAGAGCATAGAGCCTGCCATGGTGCGCAATCAGGGTACAGACATAGCAGCAGCCCTGCGCACGGCCAACCTCTGCTTCACCCAGCAGGAGAACGTAGGCAAGGCTATCATTCTCATCACTGACGGCGAGGACCACGAGGGTGAGGCAATAGATGCCGCACAGGAGGTGCACGAGCAGGGAAGGAATGTCTACGTGCTTGGCATAGGCTCCGGGCGCGGTGCTCCTGTTCCCGATCCTGACACCGGCTCGTATATGATTGACAACACCGGCCAAACCGTTATGTCGGCCCTCAACGAGCAGATGTGCAACCAGCTTGCACAGGCCGGAGGCGGTGCTTACATACATGTAGACAACGCCACTACTGCCCAGAGGCAGCTGCATGAAGCCCTTGATGGCCTGCAGCACAGCGACCAGACCGTCTATAGCGAATACGATGAGCAGTTCCAGGCCGTGGGCATCCTGGCCCTTCTGCTGCTTGTGGCAGAAGTATGCCTCCTTGACCGGCGCAATCCTACGCTGAAGAAGCTGAAACTCTTCAAGAGAAGAAAATAACTTAAGATAACAAGACGTCATGATACGAAATATTTGTCTGTTTCTGATACTTTGCTTCTCCTGTGGCTCTACCGTCATGGGGCAGGCATTGCTTTCCAAGGAAGTGAGGCGCAACGTGCGTCACGGCAACAGGATGTTCCATTCCGGCCAGCGCGACCAGGCAACGGTGTCGTATATGAAAGCCTTCCAGGCTGACAGCACCAGCTCGCTTGTGCAGTACAACCTCGCCACGTCGCTCTTCCCCAACGAGTGGAAGCTGCTTTCAGGCGGACAGAGGGACACCGTGATAGCCAGGCTTGCCAGTGCTGCCCAGGCAGAGCAAAACCCCATACGCCGCTCCATGTCATACCATAACATCGGCGTGGCGATGCAGTCGGCCGGACAGCTTCAGCAGGCCATTGAGGCCTATAAGCAATGTCTGCGCTGTAACCCTGCCGACGACGAGGCCCGCTACAACATGGTGCTTTGCCAGCGCCAACTGAAAGACCAGCCTCAGGATGGCGGCGGGGG
>JAFTAR010000064.1 GCA_017455495.1 Prevotella sp. | reverse complement strand
CTATACCTATATACATAAGGCCGGAAAGGTCGGGGGTGCCGTATTCTTTCTGGAGGAACTCCATCTGGATGTTGCGGACCACATCCCATGAACAGTCAAGGAACCAGGCGATGTCCTCTATCGTGGCAAAGCGGGAGAGGTCTATCACCATGTTGGCGAAAGCCTGGGTGTGGCGCCGCTTACCCTGGCAAAGTCAATGTCCTCCTGCTGCACGCAGCCGCAGTCCTTGCACTTCACACGGCGGACATACATCTCTATCTCACAGGGAAGAGCACCGATGGGAACGCTGCGGAAACGACGAGTACAGCAGCCAGAATGCACAATGTTGTGACTAACGGATGAGCCTAAATTCTGTAACTACGAAAACATTGCAAAATACTCGGAGACTCCACATTCAGATGCAGTGTCTCCGAGCGATGATGTAACCAAGGATTAGTCTATGATGTCGAAGCCGGTGTACTTCTGCAGGGCCTTGGGTATGCGTATGCCCTCAGGAGTCTGGTTGTTCTCAAGCAGGGCAGCCACTATGCGGGGAAGGGCAAGGGCAGAGCCGTTGAGGGTGTGGCACAGCTCAGGCTTCTTTGAGCCGGCAGGACGGTAGCGGCACTTCAGACGGTTGGCCTGGTAGGTGTCGAAGTTGCTCACCGACGACACTTCGAGCCAGCGACCCTGAGCCTCGCTGTAGACCTCGAAGTCGTAGCAGATGGCGGAGGTGAAACTCTGGTCGCCGCCGCAGAGCAGCAGTATGCGGTAGGGCAGCTCCAGCTTCTTGAGCAGACCCTCCACATGGGCGAGCATCTCCTTGTGGCTCTCCTTTGAGTGCTCGGGAGTGTCTATGCGTACAATCTCAATCTTCGAGAACTCGTGCAGGCGGTTCAAGCCGCGCACATCCTTGCCATACGAACCTGCCTCGCGGCGGAAGCACTCGGTATAGGCACAGTTCTTGATGGGCAACTGGGCCTCGTCAAGGATTTCGTCGCGGTAGATATTTGTGACGGGCACTTCGGCCGTAGGGATGAGGTAGAAGTCGTCAACCTCGCAGTGGTACATCTGTCCCTCCTTGTCGGGCAGCTGACCTGTGCCGTAGCCAGAGGCTGCGTTGACCACCGTTGGGGGCATCACCTCGGTATATCCGCTTGCGCGGGCCTCGTCAAGGAAGAAGTTTATGAGTGCGCGCTGCAGCTGGGCTCCCTTGCCAATATATACGGGGAAGCCTGCACCTGTTATCTTCACGCCCAGGTCGAAGTCTATGAGGTTGTACTTCTTTGCCAGCTCCCAGTGAGGAAGGGGAGACCCTCCCCCGGCCCCTCCCTGAATGGAGGGGAGAAGATGCTCATTCTCCTTGTCAAATTCGGCCACCGTTGGTATATGCTCCCCTCCATTTAGGGAGGGGCTGGGGGTGGGTCCGTTCAGGTTGCTTTTTACCACGCGGTTGTCGGCGGCCTCGCGTCCTTCCGGCACTTCGTCGTAGGGTATGTTTGGAATCTGGCACAGCAGGCGGTTCATCTCGTCCTGAGCCTGGCCCATAGTCTCCTCAAGCTGTTTTGAGCGCTCCTTGAGGGCTGTCACGGCCTGCTTTGCCTGCTCTGCCTCGTCGCGCTTGCCCTCCTTCATCAGGCGGCCAATCATGCCCGACTGCTGCTTCTGTTCGTTAAGGTTCTTGTCAAGCTGTTGCTGAGCCTCACGGCGCCTGCGGTCAACAGCCAGCACCTCGTCGATGGCTTCGCGGGCACCGGTGAAGTGCTTCTTCTCCAAGCCGCGTATGACGCGCTCGGTATCCTCGGTAATGAGTTTAAGTGTTAACATCTTTTAGTTGATTATTTTGATTTTCGTTATTTCAGTATTTCTATATTACTGCCTTCGCTTGAAAGTTAGCGTGCGCGGCACTTTCTGCAACTTGCCGTTCACAGCTACTTTGATGGGCGAGCCACTTGTCTGCTGCAGGGTGAAGATGGAGTCGTTCTCCTGGGTTAGCGTGGCTGTGAGGTCTTCGCTGCCGTAGTCGTTTACCATTTCGAGCTGAGCCTGGTTGCCGCTGATGGTGGCCGACGTCACTATCCAGCAGTAGCTGTTGCCGTCCTTGGCGAGGAACCCGGGCAGAGGTCCGAACAGCTCCTGCCAGGGAATGACAACGTCCTGCTCGTAGAAGTTGATGCGCATGTAGACGCTGTGCTCGCTGTTGTACAGGTAGCCCTTGAAAGGCTCCTGCGCAGCTACGCTGCTAAAGAATAGAGAAAAAAGAAAAAAAGATAAAACCGTGCAGCGCAAAAGTCTTCTCATAGCGGTAGCAAATTCTTCACTCTTCACTTATTCAGCATGCTTTGAAGCTCATGTCCAGTCCCTTCACGCTGTGGGTCAGGGCTCCCACAGAGATGAAGTCAACGCCCTGCTCGGCATAGGCACGAATGGTGTCGAAGGTGATGCCGCCTGACGACTCCGTCTCGTAGCGGTGGTCTATCAGTTCCACAGCCTTGCGAGTGTCCTCCACGGTGAAGTTATCGAGCATGATACGGTTCACGCCGCCGTGCTCAAGCACCTGGTTCAGCTCGTCGAAGTTGCGCACCTCAATCTCAATCTTCAGGTCAAGGCCCTTCTCCTTGAGGTACTTGTGGCAGCGGTCTATGGCGTTGGTGATGCCTCCGGCAAAGTCCACGTGGTTGTCCTTGAGCAGAATCATGTCGAAGAGTCCTATGCGATGGTTGCAGCCTCCTCCAATCTTCACGGCCTGCTTCTCCAGCATGCGCATGCCTGGAGTGGTCTTGCGGGTGTCAAGCACGCGGGTGCCGGTGCCCTCAAGGCGCTCCACATAGCGGGCCGTCATTGTGGCAATGCCGCTCATGCGCTGCATGATGTTCAGCATGAGGCGCTCCGTCTGCAGCAGCGAGCGCACCCGTCCGCTTACTATCATGGCAATGTCGCCCTTCTTCACATGTGAGCCGTCGCCCACGAGCACTTCCACCTGCATCTCAGGGTCGAAGCGGCGGAACACCTCCTTGGCCACTTCCACTCCGGCCAGGATGCCGTCCTCCTTTATGAGCAGGTGGCTCTTGCCCATTGCGTCCTCTGGTATGCAGCAAAGGGTGGTGTGGTCGCCATCGCCTATATCCTCGGCAAACGACAGGTCGATTAGCCTGTCAACAAGTTCTTGAACTTTCAAGCCCCCTAAGTTAGGGGGTTGGGGGTCTGAACCCTCGTATTTATAATGCTTATTGTCCATATTATAATTATGTTTGTTTTATTGGTCTTTTGTTCAGACCCCCATACCCCCTAACTTAGGGGGCTTGTGCTACTCAAAGTATACACCGAAGCCAATGCGGAGACCGAAGCCGCTGTAGTCGTTATCCTTGAGGCTGAGGTTATAGTACACCTCTGGTTCAATGGTGACGGTGCGGTTCAGGAAGAAGGAGTAGCCCACCTGTGCCGTAGGCATGAAGTCGTCGATGTTGTGCATGCGATGCACGTAGTTGGCTCCTAAGCCGGCATAGAGGCCGTTCTGGTCGATGTAGTAGCGCAGTCCGGCACCGGCCTTGAAGGCGTTTGAAGCCTTCTTGCGCCAGTCGTACTCCACCTGGGCGGTAATCATCCAGTTATCGGTAAACAGGTAGCCGCCCTTTAGGGAGAAGTCCATCTTCCAGTCCTCGGAGCTGCTGTAGTTCAGGTCAAGGCCGGAGAGCGATGTGGCCACATAATACTTGCCCTCGCCAAAGGGAGTGCTGTACTGAGGTGCTGTCTGTGCCGAGACTGCCACTGTACCTGCTGCAAAGAGCAGCGAGAGAATAGTCTTCTTAATCATAGTTCTTTATTAATTTTTCTTATTATACATTTTGCACCAAATCACGAACCACACCACAGCCACCAGGAGCGTTGCCCCTGCAATGATTGCAGTGGTGAGGCTGTCAAGCTGGAACAGCTGTTCGGAGAACAGGAACGTTGTGCACACCACCGTCATGAACAAAGCCGGTATGAGGGTTATGACGTATGGCTTGCGCTTCTGGAAGAAATAGACGGTGATGGCCCAGAGCATGAACACTGAGAGCGTCTGGTTGCTCCATCCGAACCAGTTCCATATCTTGCCAAAGCCTTCCTTGTCGCTCATCTGCCACACTAAGAGGGCGATGACGGCGGCAAACATAGGTATGCACACATAGAGGCGCTTGCGGATGGTGCGCTGCTCGAGCTTTATGAAGTCGGCTATGATGAGTCGGGCCGAGCGCAGGGCTGTATCGCCGCTGGTTATCGGGGCAGCCACCACGCCAAGGAGGGCCAGGATGCCACCGGCCACGCCAAGCCAGTCGTTGCAGATGATGTTTACTATCGAGGGGGCGTCGCCAGTAGCCTCAATGCCCAGTCCCATGGCTTCGTAGCCGGGCGTGGGGCTGTCATAGAAGAAATACATTGCCACGGTGGCCCAGATAAGTGCTACGATGCCCTCGGTGATCATGGCCCCGTAGAAGATGGGACGGCCCTGGTGCTCGCTCTTCATGCAGCGGGCCATGAGCGGACTCTGCGTGGCGTGGAAACCGCTGATGGCTCCACAGGCGATGGTGATGAACAGGCAGGGGAAGATGGCCTTTGGCGTCAGTGCCTCTGTGCTCAGTCCCTCCCACAGCTCAGGTATGGAGGGCCACTTGACAAACAGCATCACCAGCAGCGCACCGGCCATGAACAGCAGGGAGAAGGCAAACAGGGGATATACCTTGCCGATGATTTTGTCAATAGGCATCATCGTGGCGATGAGATAATAAACGAAGATGACCACAATCCAGAAGGTGTACTGCCCCAGATTCTCGGTCACCACGGCCGGCTCCCACATGTCGCCCAGAATCTTGGCGGGGCTGAACACGAACACGGCGCCCACCATCATCAGCAGGAACACGGAGAACACCAGCATCACCTTCTTTGTGCCGTTGCCCAGGTACTGGCCTATAATCTCAGGCTGGTTGGCACCGCCGTGGCGTATGCTGAGCATGCCCGACAGGTAGTCGTGGGTGGCTCCGGCAAAGATGCAGCCCAGCACTATCCACAGGTAGGCTGCCGGACCGAACTTAGCGCCCATGATGGCACCGAAGATGGGGCCAGTGCCGGCAATGTTGAGAAACTGAATCATGAAAATCTTCCACGACGGCAGCACCATGAAGTCTACGCCGTCGGCCTTAGCAACGGCAGGTGTGACACGATCGTCAGGTCCAAAGACCCTCTCCACAAAACGGCCATATAGGAAATAGCCGAGAACAAGAGCCACGAGGCTCACTGCAAAAGTAATCATTTTATATGCAACTTATGCGTTTATATCTCAAGAATTTGTGCAAAGGTAGAAAAAAAAAGCGAATGAAGAGGTAAGAATTGCGATTTTTTTGTATCTTTGCACGCAAAATTTGACCTTTTATGAGATATTTCTGCTTCTGGCTCTTTGTTTTAATCTCAACAATGAATCTTCGGGCGCAAACCAACGACGTGTTGCCCTGGAGCAACAGTCAAGGCAGCAAATATGAAGTAAGGGCCACGTGGCTCACCGTCGTAATGGGTCTTGACTGGCCCCGCACCACCAATCAGGATGCACAGCGGCGCGACCTCATTGCCACCCTCAACCAACTGCAGCGGGCCGGTATCAACACAGTGTTGGTGCAGGCCCGTGTTCGCGGAACTACCATATATCCTTCCGACTTGGAGCCATGGGAGGGAGGCTTCTCCGGCACTCCCGGCGTGGCCCCCGGCTATGACCCGCTGCAGCTCTGCATAGACGAGTGTCACAAGAGGGGCATGGAGTGTCACGCCTGGGTGGTTACCATACCGCTGGGCAAGTGGAACAAGATAGGTGCCAAGGAGATGCGCAGGAAAAATCCGCAACTGGTGAAGAAGATTGGCGAGGATGCCTTCATGAACCCCGAGAATCCGCAGACTGCCAACTATCTTGCCAACATCTGCCGGGAGATAACCCGTAAATACGACATTGACGGCATACACCTTGACTACATACGCTACCCCGAGACGTGGCGCATCCGTGTGTCAAGGGCCAAGGGTCGCGAGAACATTACTAATATTGTACGCGCCATCCACGATGCCGTGAAGCAGGAGAAGCCCTGGGTCAAGATGTCGTGCTCGCCGGTGGGTAAGCACGACGACCTGACTCGCTACCGTGCCGGCGGCTGGAATGCCCGCACTGCCGTGTGCCAAGATGCCCAGGAGTGGATGCGCCTCGGCCTCATGGACGAGCTGTTCCCCATGATGTACTTCCAGGGCAACAACTTCTACCCCTTTGCCTTGGACTGGCAGGAGCGCTCCTACGGCCGCATAGTCTGCCCCGGCTTGGGCATTTACTTCCTCGACCCCTCCGAAGGCCGCTGGACACTGCCCATGGTGCAGCGCCAGATGCACTTCCTGCGCCAGATAGGCTTGGGCCACTGCTATTTCCGCACAAAGTTCCTCACTGACAACGTGAAAGGCATCTACGACTTCGCCTGCCAGTTCGACGCCACACCGGCACTCGTTCCGCCAATGACGTGGGAAGGACGGCCCGCACCCGTGGCTCCGCAGCAGGTAAACATTGACGGCACCACCCTGACGTGGAGCGGGGCCCAGGACCGCAGCGGCTCACCCTATATATTATATAATGTGTATGCCTCAGAGGACTACCCCGTAGACGTAAGCCGCCCGGAGAACCTCGTGGCATGGCGCCTCACGGACACCAGCATCAGTGTGCCTTCCTCGGGCTTGAACTATGCCGTGACAGCCATGGACCGCTACGGCCAGGAGAGCGAGGCTGCCCAGCTGCTGCTTAATGCCGGGCCGGAGTACTACGCCCCGCTGATAGCCAAAAGCGACGGCCGTCCCGTTGCCTTGCCACAAAACGAGGGCACCCTTGATGCCGACTTCGTGATAATAGAGAACCTCATGGGTCAGCAGGTGGCAGTGGTACCCTTTGCACCTTACATCAGCGTAGGCAACCTGCCGGACGGCATCTACCAGCTGCGCTCTTTGGGACGCAAGGGGAGGCACCACCGCATAGGCTTTTTCAGCAAGAAGACAACACGCAGATAATTTACAAAACATACAAACATGACTATGACAAAGAAAAAGTTACAGAAAGTGCTCGTGTTAGGTTCGGGCGCATTGAAAATCGGTCAGGCAGGAGAGTTCGACTATTCTGGTTCGCAAGCTTTGAAGGCTCTGCGCGAAGAGGGCATAAAAAGCGTGCTCGTAAATCCCAACATCGCTACTATCCAGACTTCGGAAGGCATTGCCGACAAGGTGTACTTCCAGCCTGTCACCACCCACTTTGTCACTGAAATCATCAAGAAGGAGCGCCCCGACGGCATCCTTCTCGCATTCGGAGGCCAGACAGCCCTCAACTGCGGCACGGAACTCTATCAGAAGGGCATTCTGAAGGAGTATGGCGTTGAGGTTTTGGGCACCAGCGTAGAGGCTATCATGAACACCGAGGACCGCGACCTCTTCGTGAAGAAGCTGGCCGAGATAGAGCTGAAGGTGCCCGTGAGCCATGCCGTAGAGAACATGGACGATGCCCTGAAGGCTGCCCATGAGATTGGCTTCCCCATCATGATTCGCTCGGCCTACGCCTTGGGCGGTCTGGGCAGCGGCATCTGCCCTGACGAGAAGGCCTTCGTGGAGTTGGCAGAGAGTGCCTTCACTTTTGCTCCGCAGATTCTGGTGGAAGAGAGCCTCAAGGGCTGGAAGGAAATAGAGTTCGAGTGCATACGCGATGCCAACGACCACTGTTTCACCGTGGCCTCAATGGAGAACTTCGACCCCTTAGGCATCCACACCGGCGAGTCGATAGTGGTGGCTCCCACCTGTTCGCTTAAGGAGGAGCAGGTGAAGATGCTGCAGGACATCACCATCCGCTGCGTGCGCCACTTGGGCATCGTGGGCGAGTGCAACATCCAGTTTGCCTTCAACGCCGTTACCAACGACTACCGCATCATTGAAATCAACGCCCGCCTCAGCCGCTCCAGCGCACTGGCCTCCAAGGCTACGGGCTATCCCCTGGCCTTCGTGGCTGCCAAGATTGCGCTGGGCTACACGCTCGACCAGATTGGCGAGATGGGAACGACCTCAAGTGCATACGTGGCTCCCAGCCTCGACTATATGATCTGTAAGATTCCTCGTTGGGACCTGACGAAATTCGCTGGCGTCAGCCGTCAGATTGGCTCGTCGATGAAGTCGGTGGGCGAGATCATGAGCATCGGCCGCAGCTTCGAGGAGATGATCCAGAAGGGCCGGCGTATGATTGGTCAGGGTCTGCACGGATTCGTGGGCACCGACCACACGCAGTTCGACAACCTCGACGACGAGCTGGCTAATCCTACCGACCTGCGTATCTTTGCCATCGCCCAGGCTCTGGAGGAGGGTTATACCATCGAGCGCATCG
>JAFTAR010000063.1 GCA_017455495.1 Prevotella sp. | reverse complement strand
TAGTCCTCGTCCTTGAGGGTTGAGGGAGTCTTGGTCCACAGCGGCTCCACATCATTTATAATATTGTCCTCGGCGGTGTCCACCTGCTTGCCGTCCTTCCACTCTGTCTTCTTGCCGAATGCCACGGGAACAGGCAGGAACTTGCAGTACTTGTTGAGCAGAGTGTTGATGCGTGACTGCTCGAGGAACTCCTTCTCGTCATCGTCGATATAGAGAATGATGTCGGTGCCGCGGGTGGTCTTGTCGGCATCGTCAATCTCGTAGGCAGGGCTGCCGTCGCAGCTCCACTTCACGGCCTTTGCACCCTCCTTGTATGACAGGGTGACAATCTCTACCTTCTTCGACACCATGAAGCTGGAGTAGAAGCCCAGTCCGAAGTGGCCTATGATGTTGTTGGCATTGTCTTTGTATTTCTCAAGGAAGTCGGTCACGCCTGAGAAGGCAATCTGGTTGATGTACTTGTCAATCTCCTCCTCGGTCATGCCTATGCCGCTGTCGCTGATGGTGATGGTGCCCTTGTCGGCATCCAGGTTGACGCGTACCGTCAGGTCGCCAAGCTCGCCCTTGAAGTCGCCCTTCTCCTGGAGGGTCTTCAGCTTCTGCGTGGCATCTACGGCGTTGCTCACCATCTCGCGCAGGAAGATCTCGTGGTCGCTGTACAGAAATTTCTTGATAACCGGAAAGATATTCTCGGTCGTTACTCCAATGTTTCCTTTTTGCATAGTCTTTTTTATATTTAAATGAGTGTTTGCTGAAACTTTTCCAAACAAATATCGTGCCATTCCATGTTTTTTTCTTATTTTTGCATCAAAATTCGTCAATATGGGCAACAGTTATTTCCACTTCCGCCAGTTCAGCATCTGCCAGTCAGACTGTGCCATGAAGGTTGGCACCGACGGCGTGCTGCTTGGTGCGTGGGCCGGTGTGCCAGTGGAGGCAGGCTCCAGGCAGCGTATTCTTGACATTGGCACGGGGACGGGATTAATAGCCCTCATCATGGCCCAGCGCTTTGCCGATGCCTTTGTCACGGGCATTGACATTGACGAGCAGGCTGTGGCCCAGGCCGCAGGGAATGCTGCTGCCTCGCCTTTTGCCCAGCGCATAGAGATGCGACATATTGACGCTGCAAAGATGGATGACGACGTGGCCTTCGACGCCATAGTGTGCAACCCGCCGTTCTTCAGCCACTCGCTGCACAGCCCTGACGCGAGGCGCAGCCTGGCACGACATGATGACACTCTGACGGCACGAATACTTATGCAATGTGGCTTGCGCCTGTTGGCAGACGGCGGAGAGCTGTCGGTAGTAGTGCCTGCAGAACAGGCTTCGCAGATGGAGTCGGAGGCTCTGCTGGCGGGATTCTTCAAAAGCCGCCACTGCCTTGTCCGCACGGCTGCCCACAAGCCTGTACGCCGCTGCCTGCTGGCTTTCAGGCGCCATCCTTTCCCTTTGGAACGGACGGAGCTGACCATTGGCGACGAAACATACACACAACTGACAAAGGAACTATACCTGTAAGAACAATAGAATATGAAGGTAACTATACTGCAGACTGATATCGTCTGGGCTTCGCCTGAGGAAAACATTAAAAGGGCAGAGGCAATGATAGGCCGCTCGGAGGATACCGACCTCTATGTGCTGCCGGAGATGTGGGCTACGGGCTTCTGCGTGGAGCCTGAGGGAATAGCCGAGGACGAGGATTCCTCGCTTGCCCTTGAATGGATGCGCCAGACGGCATGCTCGCGCCGCTGTGCCCTGAGTGGCAGCCTGGCAGTGAGGGTAGGGGACGGCACGTACCGCAACCGCCACTATTTCGTGACGCCGGAGGATGAATACCACTACGACAAGCACCACCTGTTCAGCTACGGACAGGAGGACAAGCATTTTACAGCCGGCAGCGATGCCGTTGTGGTGCAGTGGCAAGGCTGGCAGCTGTTGCTGCTTACATGCTACGACCTGCGCTTCCCCGTTTTCTCACGCTATGGCAGAGCCGGGCTTTACGATGCCATTGTCTACGTGGCCAACTGGCCGGAGAAGCGCCGCGATGCCTGGGACGTGCTGCTGCGGGCCAGGGCCATTGAGAACCAGTGCTATGTAATAGCAGCCAACCGCACTGGCATTGACCCTGCGTGCAGCTACAACGGAGGCTCGGCAATGATAGACCCCTTAGGGCGTATCATTGCCTCTGCCAACGAAGAAGAGTCTGTTCTTACAGCGCTGCTCTCTCTTGACGAGCTTGGCAGGCGCCGACAGCGTTTCCCGGTCTTAGCCGACCGTGACCATTGCTAAAGTTGAAGTAATTAGTCCAGTGCGTATATCACTACCACAATTATGCCGAGGACTATGGCAACAGCTGAAAGGAAAAACCATAGCCAGCGTTTAAGTTTCTTCCGGCGCTCAAGGGCAAGAAGGCTTTTCCGCTTGAAGCGGCTTGCATCGTCCATTTGGTGGCTATGATGATGATGGTGTTTGTGTGTGTGTTCTGACATTTTAGTGTATTTTTATCTTATAAGTTTTACTTCTGAGTTGAGACCGCTTGGCATTGGTGCCCACTGGTCGTAGAGTGTTCTCTTGTAGTTTATGTTTACCACGTTGATTTCCTCCATCTTGCGCCACTGACCTCCCTGGCGGTCAAGTTCTGCTATGCGGTTGGCTGGCAGGTTGGTCACCTCTATGCTCACTTCGTTGTCGCCCACCTTCAGCGCCCCCTTGGTGTCAAGGATGAAGGGCACGCTCCAGGCGCAGCCTATGAACTGGCCGTTGATGTAGACGCGGGCCGACTCGCGCACGTCGCCAAGGTCTATCTTCCACGGGCCGGTGGGGTCCTGGCTCTTGGTCATGCGGAGGTGGGTGGTATAGATGCCGGTGCCCATGGTGACGCGTGTCTGGTCATCAAGGGTCTCCCACGTCTGGAGTCTGTCAAGAGTAAAACTCCTGCCAACACTGGGGGCTTCCTCCGTAAAGCTGAGGGTCCACGGGCCTTGCAGCACGATGTCGCTCATAGCCGTCCGGCTATTATTATTTGTTATTTGTACATTATTATTTATAGGCATAGCCTCGCTAAAGGTCTGCAGAATCATTGACTCACCGCTGCGCAGGTTTACTGCCAGGCCCTCGGCATTGATGTCGGCCGGACAGATGTCGCCGTTGAGAGGATTGAACCAGAAGGCCTGACGGCAGCTTACTGCCAAGGGTATGCGAGTGTTGATGTCGCTGGGTGTGAGGTTGGCCATGAAGTAGTGGTAGCCGTTGGCATTGCTGCGGCGGATGGCCTTCAGGCCCAGCTGCGTCTTCATAGGCTCCGGCTTGGCCACTTGTGACATTTCGTCAGCATTGATGCCAAACATTATGTGGGCACCCTGTCTGCGAAGCTCTTCTATATGCTGGCGCACGGTCTCGGGCATGTTCCCGCTGCCGGGAATGATGAGGCCCTTGTAGCGGGAGCCGCCCTCGGTTACCAGCAGACCGTTCTCACAGCGGGTGTTCATAAGCAGGCGCTCGGAAATGTAGTCGCAGTCGAAGCCGGCACGGTCTATGGCGAGGATGGCATCGCGGAACTCAGGCATCAAGCGGCCCATGGCGTGTATAGAGAACTGCATGAGCAGCTTGCCTGTCTGCTTCTGCCATGCGTCGCGAACGGGCAGCAGCACGAGGAAGTCGTTGTCGGGCTGGCCCCACTGCAGGAAACTCTGGCAGCGCTCCACATACTGCATGAAGTAAGGGGCATCGCGCCAGATGCTGTTCGTGGGACTCATGTCAATGGAGGCGTAGAACTTCCAGCCCGGCCACTCGTCGTTGCGGGGAGAGTAGCAGGTGCCGTGGAAAAAGATATGGTTCACGCCTGCGCAGAACATCAGGTCAAGGTCGGGCTTGAGCTGTGAGAGCGAGGTGCGGAAATGCTCGGTGAGCCAGGTGAAGGTCTCGCTGCTCGTGTAGGGCTTGCCGCATACGTGGGCTGCCGACGGGGCATACTTGAACATAGAGTAGTCGCTGTCGTTGCGGCGCGTCATGCCGCTGTCACGGCGCAGACCGCGAATGCCAAGGTCGCTAAGGCCGAAGCCCTCAATCTCCGGGATGTCTACAGCGGCGTAGCAGTCAATGAGGTTGGCTGGTGAACCGTGAGCCTGGTTGCGGGTGATGGCACCGTGGCGGTGGGCCCAGGCAG
Organism: Prevotella sp.; assembly: GCA_017455495.1. Lineage (GTDB taxonomy): Bacteria > Bacteroidota > Bacteroidia > Bacteroidales > Bacteroidaceae > Prevotella. The sequence continues at coordinate 6,846 of JAFTAR010000063.1, read as the reverse complement.
TCCACTGCTGGGTGAAGTTCTCAAGAAGCAGGTCGCCAAGGGTCTCGCGGTAGTCGGCAAGGACTGAAGCCCCCCCTACTGCCCCCAAGGGGGCTTCTATAGTTTCTGGGTGCAACAGTTCTGGCAGATGGTCTTCCAGCTTGTAGCCCCTGCGGACCTCAAACTCACGGAGCAGCGAGGGTGTCCACGTGGCGGCCTCCACCTCGTAGCTGTCGTTGAAGAAGGTGTGGGGATAGGGCGTATGAGTGCGCTCGAAGGCTGCCTCTATGTGCTGCAAGTAGTGCTGCACGGCGGTGCGGTCAAAGTGGTCTATTACAAGGCCTTCGCCGCCGGGGGCAGCACGCTTCACGCGCATCACACCATATTTAATATAAAGGGCGATGATCTTGTTGGTTTGAGAGTTGAGGTTTGAGGGTTGAGAGTTGAGATTTGAGGGTGGAGGGTTGAGAGTTAGTTTGCCGTTGGTAACATTGTTGGTGACGTCAATGGCCTGCCCGTCGGCAGTGTAGAGCATCACCTTGTGCAGGACTGCATTCCTGGCGTCGTTCTCTGCGGGACTGAGGTCTAAGTCGGCCACGCTGTTGCCCTCGAAAGTCTTCTCTACAAACACGGCCTTGCAGGCGCTTTCCTCCAACGGCACCCAGGGACCTCCGAAGGGCCAGCCGGTGCCTGTGGCCATGTCCACTTCAATGCCGTTGCGCTCGGCCTGCTGCTGTGTGTAGCGCAGCATCTCCATCCACTCATCGCTCAGGAAGGGGATGTTGTTGGCCTGGTTGCCTTGTACGCCGTAGATGGGCGTTATCTCCACCGCCCCGATGCCGTGCTGTGCATACTGCTGCAGGTTCCATTGCAGGTTCTCCCTGTCAACGGCTGAACCAAGCCACCACCAGCGCGCACCGGCCTTGGCTTCGCGCGACGGTGTGGGCCATGACTGCGCCCCTGCAGGGCTAAATGATAAAGGAAAAATGATAAATGATAAAGCCAGCACTGCAAGGCTTCGTACTGAGTTGCAAAGATATAAAGGATTATGCTTCATACTGGTTTGTGATTATTTATCATTTATAATTAAGTTCTTTTTTGAACCACGGATTAAGGGATTTTGGGGATATGTTATCACCAAGGTTGGGCCCGCTTAGTTTCCGTCAGGAGTCACAATCTCTATGTTCCTGGCCGGTGCCCACTGGAAGGTGCGCCAGTCGTCGGGCTGTGCAGGGTCGAAGTCCTGCCACTCTGGACGCAGGTACTGGACAATGGGCAGGTTGAGCTGCTTCATGCCCATGACAACACACTTTGCCACCTCGTAGGCTCCGTAGGGGTTGAAGTGGGTGTTGTCGGCCAGCGGACGGCCATACATGCTTTCCGGATAGTGAACCAAGGCGCGCTTTGAATCCTCGAAGCCGAGGGTCTCGAAGAACACCTTCGTCATCTGGTTAAGGTCAATCAGGGGCACGTTCTCGCGCTGTGCCACATCCTTCATGGCTGCAGGGAAGTCGCCGTGGGTGTTGCGTATGGTGCGGTTGTCGGCTTCAAACTGGCGGCGCTGCGTGGGTGTGCAGAACACTATTTCCGCTCCCTTGCCCCTCACCAGGTCTACAAAGGTCTTCAGCTCGTACTGGTAGTGATACCAGGCGCCGTCGCCGGGGCGGTGCTCCTTCTCGTCGTTGTGGCCAAACTCCACAAAGACATAGTCGCCGGGTCTCAGAGTGCTCAGAATCTTGTCAAGGCGGTTCGCCCCTCTGAAGGTGCGGGCAGTGAGTCCGCTCTCAGCGTGATTGCTGATGGCCACCTGCGGACCAAACCACCGCGTAATCATCTGTCCCCACGAAGCCCAAGGCTCGTTGTTCTGGTCTACCACCGTGGAATTGCCGCAGAGGTAGATGGTGGGCACGCTGTCGTTGCGCTCTATGTGTATGCTGCGCACGGCGGGCTGCGGGCCGTTGAACTCCAGGGTGAGACGGTTGTCCCAGGCCAGGTAGCCGCGCTCGCGGTCCTTTATCCTCACGCGGTTGTTGTCGTCAATCTGCGGTGAACGCTTGTTTACTACGAACTCCACCACCACCTGGTCCTTCTTCTTGGGGGTGAGTATGTTGTCCATCATCAGGCGGCGGCCCTCGGCACGCACGGTGGTGTTGCCGTTCTTCACTCCGCCTAACACCACGCGGACGCTGTAGTTGCCGTCGGGCACCTTCACCGAGAAGTAGAACGGCTCTGTGCTGGGGTGCCTCATGTCGGGGGCAGGAAGAATGTCGTAGCCATAGCCTATGCTGTCGTTATACACGGGCTGGCTCTGTGTAAGGTCGAAGTCAAACTGCTGAGCCAATGTGCTCAATGGCATCAAGGCAAATATAGCTAAAAGGGATTTCTTTATTTTCATGACCATAGTCTTATACTTACAATCTGCAAAATTACTGTTTTTTTTGTTGATAGTGGTTGGGAATGGGGTGTTTGCAATTTTCTTTATGCTTATTTAACATGAGAAGAGTGCTGTGCAGCCATTAGTTCACCGGTTTGATGGCAAAGGTGAAGTCATAGTCTTTGTATGGCAGTCTGTATTCCTCGCGAGGCCATGCTCCCCAGGAGTTGACGCATCCCAGTCCGAACTGGCGCTGCTGAATGAACACCTGTGTGCGTCCGGCCGGCACGAGGTCGCCGCTGTGGTGGCCCCAGGCCTTCTCCTTCTGAGGACCGTCGTCGAGCTGGCTCATCAGGTAGGGTAGGGCGCTGGCTTCCATCGGGGCATCGCCGTAGAACTCAAGGCCCTTGCCGTCTGCATTGATTACACGGAACCAGCGCACGTCGGTGTGGTTGCCGCTCTCTTGCGGACGTACATACTCAAAGTATTCGTCGGCCACCTTGCCGGCATAGAAGCCAATGAACTCGCTGCTGTTGCGGTCGCAGTAGTTCTCTGCCGGGCCGCGACCGTAGTATTGCAGGCTGTCGAAGGCGGCCGGCATCTGCAGTTGCACGCCGAAGCGGAAGAGGTTGCTAACCTGGGTGGTGCTGTCGGTTTTCAGTTGCTGGCGAATGATGACCTGTCCCACTTCTGTCAGCGTGTAGGTCATTATGAGCTGTGCCTTCTGGTCGGGCATGTCGAAGGTTGCCGTGGCACTGTTGCCGGCAATGTCAAGGTGCTGCAGGTTCATGCGGGGATTGCGCCAGGTTTCAAAGTTGCGCTGCAGCCGTGCGCCGTAGTCATTGTCGGTGGGAGCTCGCCAGAACTCCGGCTTTATGCTCTCGCGGAACTGCAGCATGCGCTGTCCGTTCACGTTGAGGTAGTCAATCAGGCCGCTGTGCTTGCCAATGCTGATTGCAGTGCCTGCCGCGCTGAAGGTGACGTAGGTGTTGGTTTCTTCCTTCTCCACCTGCGGATAGGCTGGATCTGCTGGACCGTCGGATGAGAGGTTGGGATAGGTGTACTGGCTGAGCTGGAACTGCTGGCGGGCCAGCACCTGACCTGGCTCTATGAGGGGTGCGCCGTCCTTCGACTTGAACTGGAAGATGACAAAAATTTCCTGGTTGCCATGATGTCCGAGGACGCGGCTGATGGTCTGCTTCAGCTGTTCGTCGGTAATTTCCTTGCGCTGCTGGGGCTGTATGCCGCTAAGACTGATCACTCCTCCGTGGCCGAAGGTCATACCCTGGGGCCTGTTGGCAGATGCATGATGGTGCCTTCCGCCGGCTCCTCCAACGAACCAGTGAAGCTCTACATCATCGAGCGAGCGGAAGAAATTCTCGTTGTACACTTCGAACCGGCCTTCGGTAAGTCCCTTGTCGCTTACCCAGATGTTCTGGTAGTAGTACTGCACCTCGTAGGCATGTGGGTTAAGCCTGCGGTCGGGGGCGATGATGCCGTTGCAGTTGAAGTTGTAGTCGGAGGCGGGATACTGGCCGTAGTCGCCGCCGTAGGTGAAGATGGTGCGGCCGGTGATGGGGCTGACGTCGCGCAGGCCCTGGTCCACGAAGTCCCAGATGTAGCCGCCCTGGTATTTCGGCTCGCGGCGGATAAGTTCCCAGTACTCCTTGAAGCCTCCCATGGAGTTGCCCATGGCGTGGGCATACTCGCACTGTATGAGTGGCCTTGGGTTGTTGCCCTGGCAGTAGCGCTCGCACCAGTTATAGTCGGCATACATGGGGCAGGTGATGTCGGTGAAGCCGCCATCGTAGGGTGCCCGCTCGTACTGAACAGGGCGAGTGGAGTCGGTCTGCTTCACCCAGGTGTAGCATTTCTCGAAGTTAGGTCCGAAGCCGGCCTCGTTGCCTAAGCTCCACACAATGATGCTGGGGTGGTTGCGGAATGTGAGGACATTAGCCTGGTTGCGCTCTAAGTGCATCTTCTCGAAGTCGGCGCGCTTGGCCAGCGTGCGTTCCCTGTAGCCCATGCCGTGGCTCTCCAGGTTGGCCTCGGCAGTTAGGTAGATGCCGTACTCGTCGCACAGGTCGTACCATCGCGGGTCGTCTGGATAGTGGCTTGTGCGAACGGCGTTGATGTTGAGCTGCTTCATTATTCTGATGTCCTGAATCATGCGCTCCACGCTGACTATGTAGCCGCCGTCGGGGTCAAGCTCATGCCGGTCGGCGCCTTTTATAAGTATTGGCTGACCGTTTACCAGCAGCTGGCCGTCGCTGATCTCTATATGCCTGAAGCCAACGCGCTGACGGATAACCTCCAGCACCTTGCTGCCCTTCTTCAGGGTGATGACAAGGTTGTAGAGGTTGGGCGTCTCGGCTGTCCAAGCGTTGACGTTGTCTACCTCTATATGGGTGCCTTCGCCCACAAGCTGGCCGTTGGCATCGAACAGTTCTGCCTTCACCTCTCCGCTTCCCTGCAGGGTGACTGTTGCGTCAAGAATGCCCTTGCCGTTCTGCCAGTCCTGGTTTATCACTACGTCCTTGACGTGAGTCTTTGGCCTTGCAAAGAGATAGACCTCGCGGGCAATGCCTGTGAAGCGCCAGAAGTCCTGGTCTTCTAAATATGAGCCGTCGCACCAGCGCATCACCTGCATGGCGATGCGGTTCTGGCCGCGCTTAAGGTAGCGGGTGATGTTGAACTCGGCAGCAACCTTCGAGTCCTCGCTGTAGCCCACGTACTTGCCGTTTACCCAGACGGCGAGGTTGCTTGTGGCCGAGCCTACGTGGAAGTAGACATCCTGCCCGTTCCAGTCTTGGGGGAGTTCAAACGTCCTGCGGTAGGAGCCGGTGTAGTTGTTTGTCTCTCCGATGAACGGCGGGTTGCTGTCGAAGGTGGTGCTCCAGGCATAGCCTATGTTCTTGTATGTAGGGTCGCCGTAGCCGTTCAGCTCGAAGAGGCCCGGCACGGGGAAGTCGGTCCATGCGGAGTCGTCGTAGCTGAGGGCGAAGAAATTGGCGGGAGCCTTGTCGTGGTCTTTCACGAAGTTAAAGCGCCAGGTGCCTTCCATTGAGAGGTAGCGCGACGACTGTGTCTTGTCGCCGGTGGTGGCCTTTTCTGCCGTCTCGAAGGCGAAGAAGCTGGCGTGGCGTGCCTCTCTGTTCACCTGGTTCACGGCGGGGTCTCTCCATGCGGGGGCTCCGTTGGCAGCTGTCGCGGTGGAGGCAATAGCCAGCATGGTGGTGAAGATGATGTTTCTAAGCATAGTAATATGATTTTAGGGTTATTCGTAGTCGTCGATGACAGCATTCATGAAGTCCATCATGGGCTTTGCCGCCTTGAAGATGCGTTCCGTATCGTCAAGCCAGCCATCGCCTTCGAAGAAACTTTCTTCCACGCTGTGCCAGGCGCAGTAGTCCTTCATTCTGAGCCATTCCACGTGAGGCCAGTCGCGGGGGAATCCTGCGGGACATGTCTTCAGCTTTTCCAGCCCGAAGCCCGAGGAGCCGTTGGCCTTGTCGTTGCCTATGAAGGGGTTCTGTGCGTTGGGGCTGCTCAGGAAGAACTTCTTGAAGTCCCTGCTTCCCACGCACTTCAGCCATTCGTCGGTTCTGGCCATTATCTCGTTGCGGCACGCGGTGAGTATGTTTGTAGGCAGCCAGTAGTTGCCCACTGCCAGCATGCAGTTGCCGGGTTCGATGTGTATGTAGTATCCGCCTCTGAGGGCTTTCTTTCCCTTGGCGTTTATGTAGGCTCCGAAGTGGTTCTTGTACGGCGACTTGTCTGGCGAGAAGCGCGTGTCTCTGTTGAAGCGGTAGAGACAGTCCTTCACGGTTTGCGTTCCCACCTCGGGGTCGAATCCTGTTATGCGCTCCAGGATGAGGCCCACGTTCTGCTGCCATTCACTCCTTGCTGCGTCGTATTCGGCTCTGTGGGCATGAAACCAGTCGCGGTTGTTGTTGGCCATGATGTCCCTGAGGAACGAGAGGATTAAATTCACATTCATAGTTATGTATATATGCAATTACCTTGCAAAAGTACAGAAAAAAACTGGTTCGCGGAAGGAAAACACGAAAAAACTGCATGAGTTTGCTTTAACTCATGCAGTTCCCTATAGTGTGTGTAAACTTCCAGACTTATTTGAAGAAGTCCTTTACAGCCTCGTTAGGCACCATCTGCTCGTCGAAGATGTAAGCGCCGGTCTTGGGGCTCTTCACCATGCGGATTACCTTTGAATAGGCACGTCCGTCCTTCGAACCCTCATGAAGGGTAGCAACTACTTTCTTTGCCATAGTTCTTCAGCCTTTCTTTTACTTAATCTCCTTGTGAAGAGTCATCTTCTTCAGGATGGGGTTATACTTCATCAGCTCCATGCGCTCCGGCGTGTTCTTACGGTTCTTGGTCGTAATGTAACGGCTGGTGCCAGGCATGCCGCTGTTCTTCATCTCGGTGCACTCCAGAATTACCTGGACGCGGTTACCCTTTGCTTTCTTGCTTGC
>JAFTAR010000062.1 GCA_017455495.1 Prevotella sp. | reverse complement strand
TGGTGGAGGACGTGTGCGACAACGCCGCCCTGAACCGTCAGGACCGCCTCATTATTATATTACTGCTGCAGCAGGGCTACAAATCGAAGGAGGTGGCCCAGAGGATGGGCGTCACACCGTCGGCCGTGTCGCAGCGCTTCAAGAAGCTGAAGGAAGAAGTGCTGGTGCCTTACTTCCGCAAGAACTTCGACATGGACTTGCACATGCCGGAGGTAATAGACCAGCAGGCAATGGCTTTCAACGAACGGGCAGAGCGCAGCATGAGCTGCTACGCAGAGGCACCGATGGCCATGCCGGCACCTATGCCGATGGAGGATATGGATTATTCAACCGAGAATATTATGGAAAAGAGAACTACACCGGAGTTCATCACCGAACTCCAGCCAAACGAGGTGTTCGTGTTTGGCAGCAACCTAAGGGGTATGCACGGCGGAGGTGCCGCCTATCTGGCCTACCGCAAGTTTGGAGCCGTAATGGGTCAGGGCGTGGGCCTGCAGGGGCAGAGCTATGCCATACCCACCATGCAGGGCGGCGTGGAGACAATAAGCCCCTATGTGGACGAGTTCATTGCCTTTGCCAAGGCTCACCCGGAGCTTACTTTCCTCGTAACCCGCATAGGCTGCGGCATTGCCGGCTTCACCGACGGCGAGATAGCCCCGCTCTTTGCCGAGGCCCACGGCGTGGAGAACATCATTCTGCCACCAAGATGGTGAGAAAGATGAAATTTCTCCGACTATTTGTTATACTACTTGCTGTGGTGGCTGTCATCATAGTCGGTGCCAGCTTTTACATGCTTGACTATTCGCTGGCACCCAACCCAGACAGGGCCGACATTGCCCTGAGCTACAGGCAGCAGTTCGAGGACTATCCAGAGAGCAGGCAGTGGGTGGACAGCCTGCGTAGCGTTGGAGCCCTGCGCGACACCTTCATGGTGATGCCTTCTGGCGAGCGTCACCATGCCTTCTATGTTGACAGGGGTAGCCGCCGCACGGCAGTGGTGCTCCACGGCTGGCGCGACAGTGCGGTGAAGTTTTTCTGGCTTGCGCGCATATATGAATATTGTCTTGGCTACAACGTGTTGATGCCTGAGCTGCACGCCTGCGGACAGAGTGAGGGCAGCGCCATACAGATGGGATGGAAGGACAGGCTTGACGTAATGCACTGGATGAGGGCATTCCAGACGGACTCCATGGTGGTCCACGGTGTTTCCATGGGAGCCGCCACGGCAATGACGCTCTCTGGCGAGCAGATGCCTACAGGCATAAAAGACATCCGCTTTGTTGAGGACTGCGGCTATACCAGCGTGTGGGACGAGTTTGCCTACCAGCTAAGGGAGCAGTTCTCCCTGCCGCCGTTCCCCCTGATGTACTCCACGAGCCTGCTGTGCAAGCTGCGCTATGGCTGGAGCTTTGCCGAAGGCTCGCCGTTGGAGGCGGTGAGCAGGTGCAGCCACCCCATGCTGTTCATCCATGGCAGCGCCGACACGTTTGTACCCACTCGCATGGTGTATTCCCTCTATGCCGCCAAGCCAGGAGAGAAGCAGTTGTGGGTAGCCCCCGGCTCCGAGCATGCCCGGTCGTACAGGGACCACAAAGCCGAATACATAGAGCGGGTAAGGACTTTCTGCCTCTAATTTCTTCTTTTGGCACAACAACTAAAATACAAAGACCGCGGAGAATAACAACCTGAATATGGCAGAACAAAATAACAGCAAAGCATTAACCCAAGAACTGCAAAGTGCAGTTAAAACCATCAAGGTGGCCATTCTACTGAGTCAGGTTCGTGCGGCACAGATGATGAAAGGCTTTTCAGAGGAAAGCATCAAGCTGATGCGCCTTTCTATGAGGTTTGGAAAGATATTGAAGCTAAATCGGTAGTCGGGACTACCGAAATACCACAAGCAACTCCAAATCAGTTGTCATCAAATTCGGTAGTAACTACCGAATTACGTAGACTATGTCCTTCAAGACTACCTGGAGAATAAGATGGACCTGGATGAAGTTGAACTGGTGCTTCCCTTGAAGAAATCGGATGAGCTACAAGGTGAGACCAACGCCAATTCTGTCTCATCTGTTGCAACATCTGAGAAAACGCGACATAAAACTACCCAGAAAACTACCCAGAAAACTACCCAGATTATCTTAAAAGCAATCCATGAGAATGCATCTATAACAAGAAAAGAACTTGCAGAGCAAATGCTTACGACATATACTCCTGTTTGTAGATGTAGGTAATCCTCATTTCAATAGAAGCCTAAAAAAGAGAGCACCTAAGTACTCTCTTTCTATTAATTTGCGGAGAGTGAGGGATTCAAACCCCCGATACCCATAAGGGTATACCGGATTTCGAGTCCAGCGCGATCGATCACTCTGCCAACTCTCCTAAAAAAGATTGAAACACTTAGCGGCTCAACTCTGCCGCGCCGTAATTCGGGTGCAAAATTAGGGAAAAAAAATGAATCACGCAAGAGAATCGGGAAAATATTTTCCATTGGCATATTTTATTTTGTTAAAAATCATTATTTCCTTTGCGGCTTAGTGAAAAGTTTGTACCTTTGGGCATAAAAAGAACAAGACCTAAAACCTTAAAACAAAAAACTACAAAAGCAACTATGAGTTATTTGCGATTTGAGAAAGCCGTGATGACAAACTTGGAGGAAAGCCTTCGTCGCGAGCTGCTCCGCACAAACCGTAGTGGTGCCTACAGTGCGTCTACACTTGTAGACTGCAACACGCGTAAGTACCACGGTCTGCTTGTTGTTCCCGTGCCCGAGATTGACGACGAGAACCATGTTCTGCTGTCATCGCTCGACTGCACGGTAATACAGCACGGGGCAGAGTTCAACCTGGGCCTGCACAAGTATCAGGGCAACAACTTCAGTCCAAAAGGACACAAGTACATCCGTGAGTTCGACGCCAGCGTGGTGCCCACTACCACTTACCGGGTAGGCGGAGTCATTCTGAAGCGCGAGACAATCTTCCAGGCATACGAGGACCGAATCCTCATACGCTACACGCTGGAGGATGCCCACTCGGCCACAACCCTCCGTTTCCGTCCGTTCCTGGCCTTCCGCAGTGTTCGCCAGTTCACTCACGAGAACATGGTGGCCAGCCGTGACTATTCTGCCGTGGACGGAGGAATAAAGACCTGCATGTATGCCGGCTATCCCGACCTCTTCATGCAGTTCTCTAAGAAGAACGAATTCATCTTCCAACCCGACTGGTATCGCGGCATAGAATATCCGAAGGAGCAGGAGCGCGGCTATGCCTCTAACGAGGACCTCTACGTGCCCGGCTATTTCGAGATGCCCATCAAGAAGGGCGAGAGCATAGTGTTCGCCGCAAGCACATCGGCCTGCAAGCCACGCGAGCTGAAGGCTTTGTTCCAGAAGGAGATAGAACTTCGCGTTCCCCGCGACAACTTCTACCACTGTCTGGTAACCGCTGCCCACCAGTTCCACAACCGCCAGCCTAACGATGACCGCTATCTGCTGGCCGGATATCCTTGGTTCAAGGCCAGGGCACGCGACACTTTCATTGCACTGCCTGGCTTGACGCTGGCCATTGACGAGCAGGACTACTTCGAGCTGGTGATGAACACTGCGGAGCGCGGCCTGCGCGAGTTTATGAATGGCGACCCGCTCACGGTGAAGATTTACGAGATGGAGCAGCCCGACGTGCCCCTTTGGGCCGTGTGGGCTATACAGCAGTATGCTAAGAGTGCCGGTAGGGAGAAGGCCTTCCAGATGTACGGCTCGCTGCTTAGCGATATAGTAGAATATATAAAGAACGACCGCCACCCGAACCTGAGACTTGACGACAATGGCCTGCTCTACTCCAACGGCCGCGACCATGCCGTGACCTGGATGAACTCCACTGCCAACGGAAGGCCGGTAGTGCCGCGTTCGGGATATATCGTAGAGTTCAACGCCCTGTGGTACAACGCCCTGAAGTTCTGCGCCTCAATGGCTACCGACCTTGGCGACACGGCAAAGGCAGAGGAACTTGAAGCTTTGGCACAGAAAACGAAGACATCGTTTGTTGATACGTTTGTCAATGAGTACGGCTATCTGCTTGACTATGTTGACGGCAACATGATGGACTGGAGCGTCCGTCCGAACATGATATTTGCCGTGGCTCTTGACTACTCACCACTGACCCAGCAGCAGATGAAGAGCGTAGTAGATATATGTACGCGCGAGCTGCTCACACCGAAGGGCCTGCGCTCGCTCTCTCCTAAGAGCGGAGGCTACAACCCGATGTATGTCGGCCCGCAGACGCAGCGTGACTACGCCTACCACCAGGGAACGGCTTGGCCGTGGCTGGGCGGTTTCTACATGGAGGCCTGCCTGAAACTCTATAAGCGCACCCGCCTGTCGTTCGTGGAGCGCCAGATGGTGGGCTACGAGGACGAGATAGAC
>JAFTAR010000061.1 GCA_017455495.1 Prevotella sp. | reverse complement strand
CGGTGGTAGAGGTTTGTCTCGTCAATGTAGAGGTCCATCATGCCGGGGTATGGACGGCCTATCTGTGCAATGTTGGTGTCGCGGAAGCGGCGGCGCACCTGAGCGGCACGGCACCAGTCTTCAATCTCGGCCTGCACGCCGGGGTCTCCGCCCTCTACTACGCCGGTGATGACTGCCGAGCGCTTGCCGGCGCGGTTAAGGTCGGCCACCATCTCGCCGATGGCTCCGCAGGCATACAGTTCGCCCAGCCAGGTGGGGATATCGGTCTTGGCATAGTCGGGAGCCAGCTTCTTCTGCAGGTTCACTATCACCACGGGCACGTCAAGGTCGCGCACAGCGGGCAACATATTATAAGATGTGCAGTAGGTGAGCATCTGCAGGATTACCAGGTCCACGTCGGCAGCGCGGAACTTGTCGCCAGCCTCCATTGACTGCTCCTTGGTGGTCACCATGCCGCCGTCAATAATCTCAATAGTGTCGGGCAGGGTCTTTTTGAATGCTTCATACTGGGCCTCGAACTCCGGAACGAGCTGGGGGAACTGCGGCAGGTAAGCCTGAAGTGCAATGCTGAACACGCCCACGCGGGCTTTGGTCTCTACTAATGGTTTGCTCATAGTTGTTTTTATATTTTGATGATTAGACGTTTAGTCAATTTGACATTTAGACATTTAGACATTTTGACGGTTAGACATTTAGACATTTTGACATTTTGACATTTTGACGGTTAGACATTTAGACATTTAGACATTTTGACGGTTAGACATTTAGACATTTAGACATTTTGACGGTTAGACTTTACTTTATCACTACCTTGCGGCCAGCCACGATATACAGGCCTGGCTGGAGGCTTGCGGTGCTGCTGATATTATCAGCCACCTTACGGCCCTGCATGTCGTATATTCCAGCGGAGACTGGCTGTACGCTCGGCTGGCGGCCAATGCCTGTTGTCGTATCGCCGAGCAGGTCAACAAGCTGGTCCACTATGCCCTTTGCCTCGCAGGTGGGGTAGCCGCCAAGCATGAGGTCGCAGGCCAGGGTGCCGTTGCTATAGTGGTTGTGGTCGGTGAAGCAGCTGATGATGGCCTGTGCGGCGGCATCGGCCGAGGCATATCCATTAGCGGCATAGTCGGCAACGTAAGCGTTGAAGATTGCGTCGGCATTCATGCCTATCTCAACGAAGCCAATGTAGTTATCGTCGTTCTGTGCACGCTCTGCTGCCACCTTGCGCACCACGGTTTCGTAGGCATCCTTACGGTAGCTGTTGAAGGTATGCGTTGTGGCATCATAGCCGCCGGAGTAGTTGCCCACAGCTCCATGTGGGGTGTAGGAGTTGATGATGATCTGTGCCCCGAGGGCCTCGGCAGCGTCAAGATAGTAGTTCATGTCGGCCTCGAAGGAACTGCCCATGCCGTTGGTGCCGTTGTTGCCAAACATCACTATGTCCTCAGGATAGATGTCGCGCAGCACAGCGGCCAGCTTGCCCTGTGTGTAGTAGGTGGAGAGGTTGCGTCCTCCGGCGCCGTTGTTCTGGAAGTCGCAGAGTTCGAACAGTTCCGTATAGGTGCTGGCCGACTTTGACAGGCGGTAAGCCCACGAGCCGTTGTTGGCCGAGGTGGAGTCGCCGATGTGGTGCACGCGGCGCTTGCTACGCTTCTGGCGCGGAGCCTGCTTGGTGACAACGATGCTGGCAATACGGGCCTCGCTGACGCCGGTCGTGGTGGCTATGCGGAGGTCTATCACGCCGGTCGTGGCGGGAATGGTATATGTAGCGGTGGCAAGGCTTGTCTGGGTGCCCAGCTCGTAGCCGGCCAGGTCGCTGTTCACGTAGCCAGTGGTGAGCACTCCCTGATAGGTGATCTCCACGTCGTAGAAGGCGCCCTCCTGTACCTTAATATTAAAGCCTATGGCTCCGCTCAGGTAGTCGGCATTGGCATTGGAGGTGCTCTGGGTGCCGCCGGCAGTGGCTGTGCCCGATACGAGGCCGTAGCCGTTGACATCGGTATAAGCCGTTGAGGCTGACACCACGGTGTAGCCCTCGGCAATGGCATCGTCGGTGGCATAGCCGAAGTCGAACTTCATGCCGTGTATGTTCACCGTGACGCTCTTTGTCAGCTCCTCATTATTGCTGTTCTTGCCCGTTGCACGGATGACGAGTGTCATGGGCTGAGCGGCAGCGGTGACGGTGAGCAAGCCAGTAGCGGCATCGAAGCTTACACCGCCGGTGTTGGTGAAGGCCGTGATGCCGTCCTTGGCGAAGGCTGCCAGAGTAACACTGCTGTCCAGGGCGTTGCCCTCGCCGTCAATGACCTGTGCGGCGAAGGAGGCCGTGGCAGTCTCGTTCTCGTCAAGAGGAATGGCGATGCTGGCGGTGCTCTTGGTGAACTTTATGCTCTCCTCCGACGTGGTGAGCGTCAAGGCGATGGTCTTGGCAACTCCGCCTATAGCAACCTGGATGGTGGCAGTGCCGGCCGTGGCGGCATCTGTGAGGGTGATGGTTGCCATGTGGCTGTCGGTGGCATCGGTAGTAATGGTGATGCCGTCTTTCATGTCGTCCTCTACCACAGTCCAGATGGCAAGGCCGGTGACGGGCATGCCGTTCTCATCAACCACAGTGGCGGTTATCACAGCCTGCTCTTTCTGTGGTATGGAGAGCGTCAGCTTGTCGGCAGCCAGGGTGAAGCTTGCTACGGCGGGAATGTAAGCCTGGCAGGCAGCCATGTCAATGGAGCCGGTGTTGCTGTTGCCCATGCCCACGCTGAAATACTCAGGAGTGGAGGTCTCGGCCCATGGCAGGATGTCGGTCTTGCCAAGCAACTCGCCATCGGTGCTCTGCACTATGGCGTAGCAGGTCTCGGTGGTCTTGTCGGCCGAGACGGTGACAAGATACCACTGTCCGGTGGCAAACTGTGCGTCGTTGTCGCCGCTGGTAAGCTTAGTGCCGTTTAGGGTGATAGCAGTGCCGTTGAAGTTGAGGCTTACTGGGCAGGTATATTTGCTGCTGCTCCAGAAGGGGTAGCCGCCGGTAAGTGTCACCACGCCTCCGGCATTGTTGAACCTCAGCTTTGAAGTGAAGATGACCTGCTGCGCAGGCGAGGCTATCTTCTGTGTAAGCACATGCGACTTGTTTGCCGTGGGTGCGTTGAGGCGCACAAAGCCTGTACCGTCTGTGCCGTGGCTAAGGGTGGCGGTGGCGCCGTCGCTGCCTGCCACGCACCATCCGCCTACTATCAGGTCGGAGCCGTTGCCGTAGGTCTCCTTCATAAGGGTGTAGCCGTCAAGGGCGGTGGGATAGGTGCTGAAGTCAGCGGGATAGCCGGCCAAGGGCAGCACCTGCGTGTCGGCATGGGTTAGGTCGCCCTGGGCCACGACATACTTCTGGGCCACGGTGGTGGTGCCGTTGTAGGTTATGGTGGCTGTCATACGACCGAAGAAGTTCATCGGCACGTTGCGCAGCATGAAGACCGTGGCTGCCTTGCCCTCGCCGTTTACAGAGAACGAGCCGTAGCTGTCACAGTACTGCCCCTCGGTGTCGTTGGCGGTCTGGAAGCCGTCAATATCCCACACCACCTTGAAGTCATTCACCCCTGAGTGGAGCGTCTGCTCGTTGATGGTGGTTCCGTTGCTGCCGGTGATGACCACGGTGTAGAGGTTCTCGAAAGCCGTGTCGGGGTCAGGGCCGAAGGTCATCTTCTCCTCGCCGGTTATCGTGGCGCTGATAATAGAGGGAATGGCATCTGGATCCTCCTGGGTGGTAGCCGTTGTAACGGTGATGTTGTCTATGGCGTAGCAGCGGTCAGTATTACCTATTGGAGAGTAGACTGTCAGTTGGGCCACGTCTTTCTTCATGGAACCCACTGTGCCGAGTACGGTGGTGGTAGCGCCCTGACGGGTAAAGTCAATGGTGATGCTGCCACTGGGCGTCATAGTGATGCTGATGTGGGGGTTATTTCCGGCAGTGGCTACGTAAGGCCTGCCATTGCCGCCAAAGCCGTTGGCACCGTTGCTGCCGTTGCGGCTCTGGAAGTTGAAGGCTGCGAACGACTCCACCTTACTGCCGCCAATGTACACCTCGGTAAGGGTGCAGTTGCCGCTGTTGTAGGCGTAGGATACTAATGTCTCGCCATCGCTGTTGAGAAGGGACACTACGTTGTTCTTGCCGCCGCTAAGGTATCCGTGGAAGGCATCCCACTCGGCCGTTACGTCCACGCCGTCGGCTGCTACGGGCTGACCGTCGGTTCCTGCTATGGTGCCGATGGCTGTAGTGTTGCACACGGCGAGCACTGGGCCAAAGCCACTCAGATTAGTGTTATACACAAAGGCTGAATTGGCAGCGGCTTCTGTTCCTGTAACACCGAAGATGTTGGTGGCTCCCGAGAAGTCCTCGGTGAGCACGGTGGTCTGTGCCTGTGCTTCAACAGCCACGCTGCCAAGCAGCACTGCAAGGGCCATCAACAGATTACGCACGGTGAGCTGTTTAGTCTTCATACTAATATACATCTTTTATATTATCCTACAATTGACAAGTACTTCTCGTAAGCCTTGTCCCAGGCCTCCTTGTCCTGCGGCTCATACTTCACCAGCTCTACCGAGTTGGCAATGATGCTGCGCATCTGCCAGATGTCGGTCATCATGCCTGCTGCCTTTGCCTGCATCATGATGTTGCCAAGGGCGGTGCACTCCTGCGGGCCGGCCAGCACGGTGGCACCTGTGGCGTTGGCGGTGAACTGGTTCAGATACTTGTTCAGCGAGCCGCCGCCAATGATGTGGAGGACAAGAGCCTCCCCAAGCCCCTCCGAAGGAGGAGGTGTTTGGTTGCCAATAAACCCTGATGAAGAATCGGAGATTGCATCATGTAACTCAACATCCCCTCCTTTGGAGGGGCTTGGGGAGGCTGTAAATTCCTTTATCCACTGGAACACCTGGCGGTAGCGCAGTGCCAGCGAGTCGAATATGCAGCGGCAAATCTCGGCCGGTGTCTCAGGCACGGGCTGGTTGGTCTGACGGCAGTACTGCTGTATGGCGCCAATCATTGACGACGGTGCAGCAAACATGGCATCGTCGGGGTTTATGATGCTGCGGAACGGCTCCACCGTCATGGCCTGGCCCTGAAGCTCCGGGTGCGACAGCTTGCGCACTTCCTCAGGCCACTCTAAGCGGCAGCGCTCGTAGAGCCACATGCCGCAGATGTTCTTCAGGAAACGGGTGGTGCCCTCTACACCGCCCTCGTTGGTGAAGTTGCGCTCGTAGGAGAGGTGGTTGATGATAGCCTCTTCCGACTCTATTCCCATCAGGCTCCACGTGCCGCTGCTGAGGTATGCAAACTGCTTGTCGCTGGCAGGTACTGCTGCCACTGCGCTGCCTGTGTCATGGCCTGCCACGGCAATGACGGGCACGGGGCCAAGGCCGGTCATGCGCTGCACCTCGTCGGTGAGCACGCCGATGACGGTGCCGGGCTGCACCATGCGCCCGAACTTTGAGCGGCTCAGGCCCACTGTCTGCAGCAGGCGCTCGTCGAGCTGCCCTGTGCGCGGGTCAAGCATCTGCGACGTGGAGGCAATGGTATATTCGCACACCTCGTTGCCCGTCAGCATCCAGGACAGGGCATCGGGCACGAACAGTATTTTCTTTGCGGCGTCAAGGGCAGAGTTCTGCTCACGGCGCATGGCGTACAACTGGAACAGCGAGTTGAAGTTCATGAGTTGTATGCCAGTTATGTCGTAGACCTCACGTCGGGAAACGACGTGACGCAGGTAGTCGTCCATAGCGTCGAAGGTGATGGGGTCGCGGTAGGCGCGTGGATTGCGCAGTATGGCTCCGTCGCTGCCAATGAACACAAAGTCCACACCCCAGGTGTCTATGCCTATTGAGGTGATGTTCAGGCCGCGCTTGGCAACCTCCTTGAGGCCGCGGATCATTTCGAAATAGAGGGCGTAGATGTCCCAGTAGAAGTGGCCGCCCTGCTCTATAAGGTTGTTGGGGAAGCGCGTCACCTCCTCCAGTTCCATCTTTCCATTGTTGATGCTGCCAATGATGGTGCGGCCGCTCGTGGCCCCCAGGTCAACGGCAAAGAAATAGCTGTTCTGTTCCATTTTGTTGTTTTATGGCTCGTTAGTAAGTATTTGGCGCAAAGTTATGCAATTATTCCTTTTTACGGCATTATTATTTGATTTTTTTACCTTAAAAAATGTGGGTGCTGTACCTTCATCTTATACAGGTATTACATAGAATTTGCGGTTGGGCTTGAAGTCAATCATCCACTGGTCAAGGATGATGTGGTCGTCAAGGGCTTTGACTTTCAATGTATGCTGGCCGGGGCCAAGGTTCACCGTATTCTTCTTCAGTGCCTGGCCGCGCAGCACGCTTGTCTTCCAGAATTCCGAGCGGTAAGGCTCTTTCAGGGAGATAACGATAGGCTCCTGGTCATCGAGTGTCACCTGGTAGCGCAGGTCGCCCCGGTCGTTCGGCTGGGTGGGAATCATTGCCGTATAGAGAGCAACCTCGCCGTTGCCGGGTATTTGCATTTCCTGGCCTACGGTAAATTCAAAGACGACCTCTCCGTCCTTGGGAATGCTGACGGCATTCATGGAGTGGCCCAGCATCTGTATGGTCTGCACGCCCTCCGTGGCTGTCTGGTACTGGCAGGCGTTGCGAGCTATGGCGTCGTTGGTCTGTGCCGTCCTGACTGTATATGTGCCATAGCCCGGCAGGAAGTCGGAGGCTGGCAGATAGGGCACGGTGGGAGGATTGAACACCGGCAGGTCGCGCGGCATCATGTTCATTATTCCCTTCCACTTTCCTCCTGCAAGGCTGTCATTATAATAATGTGTGAGCTGCTGTATCTCGCGGTAGGCCTGGATGGCACGGGCTGAAGCCGTGAGCATGTAGTCCTCGCGACCCTCCATGGCGCGGTCGGTCTGGCCCTGATACTTGGAGCGTGCCCTTTGGGCTTCAAGCATCTTCACGGCCATGGCGCGGGCTGCCAGAACGGGATACTTTACGTGGGCAAAGAAAGCGTCCTTCAATTCCGGACGGACAAGGGCCTCTGTCTGCTCAACTGTCTGGCATATATCATTATAGTTGGAGAGGTAGCGCTCCAGCTCGCCCCCGAACTCATTGGTAAACTCGGTGTCAATGACATGTGAGCGTCCACGGGGATAAGCCCTGCGGTCGGCCAGCTCCACCTGAGTCCAGCCCATGAACTCGGGCTTGCGGATGCCGCAGAGGCGGTAGAACTCCTTCATGGCGGGGAAGAGCCTGTGGCCTGCCTCCTGTCCGAACTGAGTGCAGAGCCACCGCTCCAGGTGCTGCTCAATGGTAAGAGTCTGACCACTCCCCTCTCCCTTTGGAGAGGGGCTGGGGGTGAGGCTGTTAATATTCCACGCCATGTCGAGGAACAGCTCCAGGTCGTAGGCGGCCACCTTCGGGTCGTGCACGTTTACAATCCACAGCTTGCGGCAGTTATGGTCGTAGGCGGCCTTCATCTCCGAATAGACAAGTCCTGGCTGGGTGGTGGTGAGCCACAGGTAGTCGTGAGGGCGCCCCCAGTAGCTGAGGTGGTAGTAAACCCCTCCGCCGCCTGAGCGCCGCTGCTGCTCCTCGTCGCTGAGGCGCGTCATGTAGCCGTAGTTGTCGTCGCACCACATGAGGGTCACGTCGTCGGGCACGCGCAGGCCGCTCTCCATAATCTCGAGCACCTCCTTGTAGGGGATGAACACCTGGGGCACCTGCTCCACATTATTATTATAATAGCGGCGCAACAGCTCGCGCTGGTCGTCAATGACCTGCTGCAGGCCGTTCAACTTCTCTTCCTTAGTCCTCACGCCCTCCATGGAGCCGTCGTGGATGCCGCGCATGCCAATGGTGAAGAATTCCTCCGAGCCCCTTACCTGCTGCAGGCGCTCTATCCAGTACTGCTGCACCTGGTCGCGGTTGGTGATGTAGTTGTATGGACCACGGGCAGAGACGTCCCACTCGGCAACGTTGTTCCTAAGCAGAGGCTCGCAGTGGCTGGTGCCGATGACTATGCCGCACGAGTCGGCCATCTCCTTGTTGCCCGGAATGGTGAAGAAGCCGGGCGTGCCGGTGTGCATGCCGGGCCAGATGGCATTGGCACGCAGGCGGAGCAGCAACTGGAACACGGCCTTGTAGGTCTTAGGACCCATGGTGCCGAACTGGCTGGTCTGCATTCCCGACGTTCCGTCGCCTACCCGTAGCCTTTCATAGTGCTTCCATGCCCAGTTGCGCAGGCTCCAGTCCTCGTCGTTGATGAAGATGCCGCGGTAGTCAACGCTGGGTGCCTGCAGCGTAGTGAACGACTCTGGCAAGCTGAGGCGCTCGCGGCGTTCGGGCACCACGTCGCCCCACCACACCCAGGGCGAAACGCCTGCCATGCGGCTCAACTCTAAAAGACCGTAGGCCGTGCCGCGACCGTTGCTGCCCACTACGAAAACATTTCCGCCTTCTGCAACGATGCTGAAGGCATCAAGCCTGCCGGCGAGACTGTCTGTAGGAACTCCCAGCGCCTTAAGCCGGCGCACGTCGGAGCCTTTTGCCTTGTCAAGCTGATAGAGCCTGATGGTGCCCGAAGCGGAGGCAACTGCTGGCTTGCCGGTGACTTGCTCCATGTCGCTCGTGAACATTTGCAGGGCAACGGTTACTACGGGGTCGAACTTTCCCGTCAGTTTGTAGCTAACGGGGGCTGTGCCGTCGTACCACACAACATCGGCAAACGATGTCAGTGCCATGTTGACGGCAAGGACAGCGAGTAGAAAAGCTTTCTTCATTATAGTTTATCAGTTGTTTTTAGTTGGGGGCAAAATTACTAAAACAATCCTTCCCGTGACATTATTATTTGATTTTTATACCACAAAAAATGAGGCTGTAGCAGGCATGCGGCTTATGGCTGTCATGTTTTTTATTAAAAATGTTTGGCTGTCTAAGAAAAATAGACTACCTTTGCCGACACATAAAAAAAGAGGCTCCTTTATGACAATGAATACTGACTTGATAGTTATCGGTGCTGGTCCCGGCGGCTACCGCGCCGCTGAGCACGCCGCAAAGAAAGGCCTTGAGGTGGTCATCATTGAGTCCGGTGAGGTGGGCGGCACCTGCCTGAACCGCGGCTGCATCCCCACGAAGACCTACGTTCACAGCGCCACCTTTGAAGAGGCCATAGAGCGCCAGCCCATAGTGGTGGGGCAGCTGCGCAGCGGTGTGGAGTCAATACTTGGCGCCAAGGGCATAACCCTGGTGCGCAGCCTTGCCGAGTTTGCCGATGCCCACACAGTAAGCCTTTCTGACGGCGACACCTTTACCGCCCCGAATATCATTGTGGCCACAGGCAGCAGCGCTAAGATGCTCCCACTGCCCGACATCAGCGACAAGCGCCTGATGACCAGCACAGAGCTGCTCCAGCTAACCACCCTGCCCAAGCGTCTTGCCATTATTGGCGCAGGAGTGATAGGCATGGAGTTCGCCAGCATTTTTCACCGGTTCGGCTCGGAGGTCGTGGTTACGGAATACCTCAAGGAATGCCTGCCCATGCTTGACAGCGACGTTGCCAAGCGGCTGCGCAAGCTGATGGAGAAGAGCGGCATAGCCTTCCACATGAACACGGCGGTGCAGAGCCTTGGCGATATTGATGCCGACGTGATCCTAATGGCCACGGGACGCAAGCCCAACGTTCAGCCTGACTTCAGCAGTGCCGGCTTCGACTTCGACGAGCGCATGGGCATACATGTCGATGACAACTTCCAGACCAGCGTGCCCGGCATATATGCCATTGGCGACGTTAACGGCCGCCAGATGCTGGCTCATGCCGCTGAGGCCCAGGCAAAAGCAGTAATAGAGCACATCACGGCTACTGACGACAAGGCACCGGCAGATTCCTCCTGGACCTCAATCATTCCCGCCGCCATCTTCACCACACCCGAAGCGGCCTGTGTGGGCAAGAGCGAAGACCAGCTGAAACGCGAGGGGACGCCCTACGAATGCCGGAAGGCTTTCCACCGTGCCAACGGCAAGGCTGTTACCATGAACCAGACCGACGGCATGCTGAAGCTGCTGAGTGAGCCTGGTGCAGGCCGCATCATTGGCTGCCACGCCTTTGGTGCCCATAGTGCCGACCTGATACAGGAGGCAGCAGCACTCATGGCTATGGGAGCCACCGTGGAGCAGCTGCGCCACATTGTGCACATACACCCCACCCTGTCAGAGATTCTGCTGGCAGCGGCGGAGGCATGATATATAGATGAAAAATGAAAGATGAAAGATGAGAAAAAACATCGCCTTGACCGTCGTTTGCCTGTTATCATTTAGCAGCGTAGCAGCGCAGAGCCGCATGTACCAGGTGGGCTACGGAACGACTGGTGTTCTTGACACCTACCTCTCGCAGGAGAAATTCAAGGGTAGCGGCATCACGTTCCTCTCAACCAGTGAGTACGGCTTGGCTACTATGGCCGACTGTCTCACGGAGGTGTCGCCCTGGACCACACTTGTACAGAACCAGATAAACCTATCCCTCTGTGAGGACAGGGCCGGCAACGAGTCGACCATGGAGGGGGCCTACAACCTCATGGTGGGCCGCTACCATGCATGGAGTTTCCTTGACGGCAAGTTCCGTCTGCAGGCAGGCGGCTTGGCCAATGCCTGCGTGGGGTTCATCTATAACACCCGCAACTCGAACAACCCGGCACAGGCCCGCCTCAGCCTGAACATCATGCCGTCGGCCATCGCCACATATAAGTTCCGCATGTTCAAGCACGATGCCGCCATACGCTACCAGGCCGACCTGCCGTTGGTGGGACTGGCCTTCAGCCCCAACTACGGGCAGTCGTACTACGAGCTGTTTGCACGGGGCAACTACGACCATAACGCAGTGCCCACCACCTTCATTTCGTCGCCAACCATTCGCCAGCAGCTGACGCTCGGCTACCGCACAGGCCGCCGCACCATGCTCACCATTGGCTACCTTGGCGACTACCAGCAGCTGAGCGTGAACAACCTCAAGCAGCACGTGCTCACCCACCGCCTGATGCTGGGAGTGATAAAGAATTAAGAGTTGTCGGCTTTGCCGAGTAAGAGTTAAGAATTAAGAATTGTTCAAATGGAGATAATAATCAAGGATACCGACGGCCTGGCTGAGGCAGCACGGCAGTTCATAAGCCAGATGGGCGATGCCACCGTGTTTGCATTCTATGGCAAGATGGGAGCCGGAAAGACAACATTTATAAAAGCCGTTTGCGAAGAACTGGGAGTAGAGGATGTCATCACCTCGCCAACCTTCGCCATCGTCAACGAGTACGAGATTGCAGAGCAACCATCAAACCTCAAACCTCAACTCTCAAATCTCAAATCAAACAGCATCTACCACTTCGACTTCTACCGGATAAAGAAGGTTGAGGAGGTTTACGACATGGGCTACGAGGATTACTTCTACAGCAACAGCCTGTGCTTCATTGAGTGGCCGGAGCTGATTGAGGACCTCCTGCCCGACGATGCCGTGAGGGTGAACATTGAGGAACAGCCCGACGGAAGCAGAAAAGTAATAAGTGACAAGTAAAAAGTAATGAAGGAATTCCTGCAAGTGCTGAGGCGCTTCGTGCCGCCCTACAAGAAATACCTCGTGGCATCGGTGGTGTTCAACATCCTGTCGGCCATGCTCAACATCTTCTCCTTTGCCGCTCTCATTCCCATACTGCAGATTCTGTTCCAGACGGGCGACGCAGAAGCGGCAACGGCGTGGATGCCATGGGACTGGACAAACATTCAGGCTGTGCTGATGAACAACCTCAACTATGCCGTGAACCAGCTCATAGCCTCCTTCGGACAGACCACCACCCTACTCTTCATCGGTTTGTTCCTTGCCGTGACCACAGCCCTGAAGACAACGGCCTACTTCCTATCCTCGGCCACCATCATACCTATTCGAACCGGCGTGGTGCGCGACATCCGCAACCAACTGTACCAGAAAATCACCTCGCTGCCGCTTGGTTTCTTCTCCGAAGAGCGCAAGGGCGACATCATAGCCCGCATGAGCGGCGACGTGCAGGAGGTGGAGACGAGCATCATGTCGAGCCTTGACATGCTGTTCAAGAACCCCATACTCATCGTTGTATACTTCTCCACCCTGCTCTTCGTGAGCTGGCAGCTGACGCTGTTCACCATCGTCTTCGTGCCCATCTTCGGGTGGTTCATGGGCATCGTGGGCCGCAAGCTGAAGAGGCAGAGCATTGAGGCGCAGGCCCTCTGGAGCGACACCATGAGCCAGGTTGAGGAGACCCTTGGCGGACTGCGCATCATAAAGGCATTCTGTGCCGAGGCCATAATGAACAAACGCTTCGACAAAATCAACAGCAAGTACCGCGACGACATAATGAGGGTGAACATACGCCAGACCTTGGCCCACCCCATGAGCGAGTTCCTCGGCACGGTGATGATTATCATCGTACTGTGGTTCGGAGGCATTCTCGTGCTGTCGGGCAAGGCCATCACCGGCCCCACATTTATATATTATATGGTAATCCTCTACAGCATCATACAGCCGCTGAAGGATTTCTCGAAAGCAGGCTACAACATTCCCAAGGGTCTGGCCTCCATGGAGCGAATAGACAAGATCCTGAATGCCGAGAACGACATAAAGGAGCCGGAGAACCCAAAGCACATCACTACCTTCGAGCACCAGATAGAGTTCCGCCACGTCTGGTTTGGCTATAAAGCCTCCACAAATACTTCATCTAACCAGACATCCTCTACTTCAGAGGGGCTTGGGGAGGCCATCTGGGTGCTAAAGGATGTGAGTTTGGTAATACCCAAGGGCAAGACCGTGGCTTTAGTGGGCCAGAGCGGTGGCGGCAAGAGCACCCTCGTGGACCTCATTCCCCGCTACTACGACGTGCAGAAGGGCGAGGTTCTCATTGACGGCATCAACGTGAAGGATCTCGGCATCCACGACCTGCGCCAGCTCATAGGCAACGTGAACCAGGAGGCCATTCTCTTCAACGACACGTTCAGGAACAATATTGCCTTCGGCAGTACCAACCCCAGCGAGGAGGCCATTGAGGACGCGGCCCGCATTGCCAATGCCTACGACTTCGTCATGCAGTCGGAGAAAGGCTTCGACACCAGCATAGGCGACCGCGGCGGCAGGCTGAGCGGCGGTCAGCGCCAGCGCGTCAGCATAGCAAGGGCCATCATGAAGAACCCGCCGATACTGATTCTCGACGAGGCAACATCGGCTCTTGACACAGAGAGCGAGCGGCTGGTGCAGCAGGCCCTTGAACACCTGATGAAGAGCCGCACCACCGTGGCCATTGCCCACCGGCTGAGCACCATAAAGAATGCCGACATTATCTGCGTGCTGCATGAAGGACAGATTGTGGAGAAAGGCACTCACGACGAACTGCTCGCCATAGACGGATACTACAAGAAGCTGCACGACATGCAGAGCTGAGAGAGAATGGAGCGCCTTTTATATCTTATAAGGTTCTATGTGCTGACGCTGCTGGTATTCGTGGTGGCGAAGGCGGTGTTCATGCTGGCTGACGGAGACGGGCACGATGTTGTCTTTTCTGATTTCTTCGCCGTGACAGGCCACGGCATGTCGCTCGACCTCAGCACAGCTCTCTACTTCCTCATCATCCCCTTCCTTGCTTCAGTGGCAAGCCTGTGGGTCAACATCCCCAAGTGGTTCTTCGCCACCTATCATACCATTATAGCCACCGCCTTTGCGCTGGCCTTCGTGGCCGATACCAGCATCTATCCCTTCTGGGGCTTCAAGCTTGATGCCTCCTGCCTGCAGTACCTCAGTCAGCCGGAGGGCATCACTCAGAGCGTGAGCACGGGCTACCTACTGCTACGCCTGCTCTTCTTCCTCATCGCTGCCACAGTCATATTCCTTGCCTACCGCCATGTCTGCGGCAAGCTGCCAGCTCCAAGGGGTGCCAAGATAAAGCCACTACTGCTACACATAGCCCTCATTCCGGTGTTCATCATTGGCATAAGGGGCGGCATAAACGAGTCTACCACCAACATCGGCCAGGTGTACTACTCGCAGAACCAGTTTCTCAACCACTCTGCCGTGAACCCCGTATTCAGCTTTCTCTACTCCCTGAGCCACCAGCTTGGCGACATGTCGCAATATGACTTCATGTCCTCCTCCGAGTGCCAGCGGCTTTTAGCCGATGGAGGCGTTTTCACCACGGAGAGCCTCATCGCCGACACCCTGCTCACCACCACCCGCCCTGAGAACATAGTGATAATACTGATGGAAAGTGCCGGCGAGCAGTTTGCCAGCGTTATGCCGCGCCTGCAGCAGCTGAAAGAGGAGGGCATCTGCTTCAGCCGCTGCCACGCCAACAGCTGGCGCACCGACCGCGGCACCGTGTGCACCCTGAGCGGCTACCCGTCGTTCCCCTCCTTGTCGGTGATGAAGATGCCGCAGAAGAGCGGCACCCTGCCCAGCATTGCCCGCACACTGTCTGCCGAGGGCTACCAGACCAGCTTCCTCTATGGCGGCGACATAAACTTCACCAACATGCGCTCATACCTCGTGAGCACTGGTTGGCAGCAAATCACCAGCATGGACGACTTCACCCTGAGCGAGCGCTCGTCGGCACAATGGGGCGTAAGGGACGACATAACCTTCAAGCACCTTCTTGGCGAGATGACACACGAAGGACACGCTGCCCGCCGGCTCTTCGGCTACAGCACCCTGAGCAGCCACGAGCCGTGGGATGTGCCTATTCACGAGAACAGCGACGAGGTGTACAATGCTTTTGTCTACTTGGACAAGTGTCTTGGCAACTTCGTTGACAGCCTGAAGCAGACTCCCCTCTGGCAGAACACGCTCATCATCATCACTGCCGACCACGGCATAAGATACGGCAGCGTTAGCCGCGAGATGCCTCTTGAGCAGACCCACGTGCCAATGCTATGGATAGGCGGGGCTGTGAAACAGCCCGTCACCATCAGCACGCTCTGCAACCAGACCGACCTGGCTGCCACGCTTCTCTCACAGCTCGGCCTGGACCACAGCGACTTCAGCTTCAGCCGCGACGTGCTCTCTGCCACCTACACCCACCCCACGGCTGTGCACAACTACTACAACGCCCAATGGATATGCGACAGCACCGGACATATTGTCTACGACTTCGACGCCAAGCGCATCACCCAGAACAACAGCACAGCCCCCGACAGTCTGGTTCTCTTAGACAAGGCCATCATACAGATTACCACCCAAGACTTGCAGCAGCGGTAGAACACAGCGCCACTGATGACACACAAAATCCTGACATACGCCAACCTGCACATAGCCCTGCCCGATGTCTACGAGCAGATGGGCTACCATGACGCTACTCCCGATGAGGCCACTGTCAGCGAGACTAAAGCCGTGGCAGACAGCATCAGCGAATGGCTCCGGCCACAGTTCGCCTACACCGTAGTAAGCCGGTTGCCAGAGTCGTTCAGCCTTGGTAATATCATAAGCCGTCAACTTGCTGGCAGCGAGGCCTACACCCTGTTCATAGCCACGGCAGGAACAGAGTATGAGCAATACATGAAAAGGCTGAAAGAGCAGGGCGACATGGTGAAGGTGTTCATTGCCGATGCCCTTGGCAGCGTGATAGCAGAGAGATGTGCCGACGCAATGGAGGAAAGCCTTCAGCAGAGCATAGACAAACTGGGATGGAAACACACAAACCGCTTCTCGCCAGGCTACTGCGGCTGGAATGTCAGCGAGCAGCAGCTGCTGTTTCCCATGTTTGGCAGAGAGACATGCGGCGTAGTCCTGACAGAAAGCTCGCTCATGGTACCCATAAAGAGCGTCAGCGGCATCATCGGCTTAGGCAAGGGGGTGAGCCGCAGGGACTACACCTGCGGTCTGTGCGACTATGCCCACTGTTATAAGCGCAAGCGCTAAAGGCTCTTCTGCAGCAACTGCTTGGCCACCACCACAGCCGAGTTGGCATTGTCGCTGTAGCCGTCGGCACCAATGTCGTCGGCAAAGCGCTGGGTGACAGGCGCACCACCCACCATTACCTTTACCTGCCGGCGTATGCCAGCATCCTCCAGTGCGTTGATGACTTCCTTCATATATCCCATCGTTGTGGTGAGCAGCGCACTCATGCACAATATGTCGGGCTGGTTCTCCTTTACTGCCTCAATGAACTTCTCGGCCGACACGTCAATGCCGATGTTCACCACCTCGAAGCCGCAGCCCTCAAGCATGGAGGCCACAAGGTTCTTGCCAATGTCGTGGAGGTCGCCCTTCACGGTACCTATCACCACCTTGCCAATGGCCATTGAGTCCTTTCCTGCCATCAGGGGCTTCAGCAGCTCCAGGGCTGCCTTCATGGCGCGTCCGGCCATAAGCAGCTGAGGCACGAAGGCCTTCCCGTCCTGAAACATCTGTCCAATCTCGCTCATGGCGACTATCATCTCGTCGTTGATAAGTGACTGCGGATCGGCACCCTTGTCTATGGCCTCCTTCGTGGCGGCTACGGCGGCATCGGCATTGCCGGAGATGATTTGAGATTTGAGGTTTCTTGCGTCCCTTTGGTTGCAAGCCAGCAAAGCTGGAGCGGAGGGCTGAGATTTGAGAGTTCTTGCGTCCCTTTGGTTGCAAGCCAGCAGAGCTGGAGCGGAGGGCTGAGAGTTGAGATTTGAGGGTTGAGAATTGAGGTTTTCACTTTTCACTCTTCCCTCTTCCCTTAACGGCGACAGCCTTATACCCGGCACGGGTTCTATGGCCTTGTAGAAGATGGCTATGTGCTTGTCGGTGGTGCCGCAGCAGCCGCCAATGATGCTCAGGTGGTGGCCCTCAAGGAGCGGCCACACGTCGGCAAGCAGGGCTTCGGGAGTCTTTGAGTAGCGCCCCTGTTCATCGGGCATGCCGGCATTGGGATAGAGGCTGACGCGTGTGCCGAATTGCGCCAGCTGCTTCACAAGGGGCATCATCAGCGTCACGTCGGTGATGCAGTTGATGCCAACGGAGAAGAATTCTCCCCCTCCTCTCAAGAACTCAAGTATGTCCTGGCCGAGCATGTTGTGCCCATCGGGAGTGGCTACGCTGAAGCTTAGCATCAGGGGCAGCTGCGGTGCTGTGGCACGTGCTGCCTCAATGGCTATGCGGGCGTTCTCCACGTCGAAGATGGTCTCTATCAAGAGCAGGTCTACGCCGCCGTCGGCCAGAGCCTGGATTTGTTCTTCATAGGCCTGCCTCAGCGCGGCAGCAAATGTTTCCTTGTTCCCTTTTAGCTCTTCACTAAAGACGGTGCGGCTGGTGGGGCCTATGCTGCCGGCAACAAAGCGCTTCTTTCCCGACGGGCAAAACCCGTCGGCGCACTGGCGGGCGAGGCGGGCGGCGGCGAGGTTGATGTCGCGGACATGGGCCTCAAGACCGTAGTCGCCAAGGGATATGCGCTGGGAGTTGAAGTTGTTGGTCTCTATGATGTCGGCACCGGCAGCGAGATATTTGTTGTGGATTTCGCTTATCACCTGAGGGGCAGTAAGCGAGAGCACATCGTTGCAGCCTTGCAGGTTGACTGGATGCTGGGCAAACAGGCTTCCACGGAACGCCTCCTCGCCTAAGTGGTACTGCTGAATCATGGTCCCCATGCCTCCGTCAAGGAGGAGAAGGGTCTCCCCAAGCCCCTCCAGATGAGAGCTTGGGTGGGCTTTGGGCAGGGCTTTTTTCTGGGCTTTCATCTTCTCCACAATCCTCATTGCCTGCTCCACTTCCTGCTCGTTGTGGAAGTCCATTTCAATGTGCACGCCTTCGGTGCCGATGTTGTCAAGCAACGGACCAAGCTCGTCAAGCGTCACCCAGCACGCCATGACGCTCTTCCCTGCATCCAGGATGCGGCGGTACAGGTCGTACCACTTCGGACTGCCGCCCTGTGGCTGTCCCACGCCGGGCGTCCACTGTATTGCATTGAGTTCCTCTATCTCAAGCAAAGCCGGCAGGTGGCGCATGGCTCCCACGCCGTCCAAGTGGTAGAGGGTGTAGTCTATCTTCTGGCACTGCTCGCGTATGAAGGGCTGCACGAAGCGGCGGTAGTCGTCGGTACTAATCATGGTAGAGATATCGCTCTGCAACTTTGACATCTTCCCCGGAGCCCATGACGAGAAATAGCAGAAGGCCATCTCGTCGCCTTCGCGGATGATGTCGTATAGCTCGTCGAACACTTGGAAATAGATGTCGTTTATCTGCTGCATCTGCCGCTCCACCACCTCCGGCTGCATCACCGTGTCCATGAGCACCTGGTCGGTACCCTTCAGGGCTGCCAGTACGTCAAGGCCCTCCATGAGGTCGGGCATGCCAACGTAGTAGTGGCCCTGTGCCTTCTGCTTGCAGGCGCGCAGCAGGTCTTTATGGAGCAGGTAGTTGGGGTGCTGAGGGTCGAAGACTATGTCGGCGGGAAAACCGCCGACCACGGACTCTGACAAGGGGTCAGAGGCGGGAAAACCGCCGGCAGCACTGACAGCGGGACGGGGATGAATCCAGATGGTGTCCTCGCCTCCCTCGAATACTCCGCCGAGTATGGCAGCCAGCGAGCCTGGACCAAGCTGCGTGTTGGCCACGGGCAGCATGTCGGCCTTGAGACAGGAGTGGGCTACGTACCAGTCCAGATAGTCGGCCCGCCACTTGGGGTCGAACCACCGCTGGTTGAGGTCGCGGGGCGGGGGTGGCGGCAATACGTCGGCATGGGGAGTCACACCCTGCTGGAAATGCTCCCACATATTTAATATAATGCCTCGGTGGTTCCACCAGTCCACGTAGTGCTGCTTCGTCTCCTCAAGATTCTCTTTCCAGGTGTTCATAGTTGTTGTGCCGGATATAATTATGGAGTGCAAAATTACTAAGAAAAAGTGGAGTAAGCACCAAACGCGGGAGTTTTTTTCAAAAAAGCAGTCCCTTTTCGAAAAAAGGCAGTCCTTTTTCAGAAAAAAGCAGTCCCTTTTTGGAAGAGGGCAGCCCTTTTACGATGCTACGCCGAGCGATATCACATCGCCCGGCGTAGAAATGCTAAAAATCGTACTAAAAGCAAACAATAACCTAAAAAACAAATACTATACTAACTAACAAACTTTTGAAAAAACTTGTCAGCGCCCTGACTTGTTTTCTTGGTGCAAAGTTAATGCTTCCGGTACTCTTCTGAAAATGTTTTTCCCTAAACCGACGTAGGTGTTTCCCTAAACATTGGAGGGAAAACCCCTTCAAGCTGCTTCATGGCTTCGTAGGCAGTGACATCCATGCGTGTTGGGGTGATGGCTACGAAGCCGTGGCTTAGAGCCCAGTTGTCGGTATCGTCGGCCTCAGGCTCGTCGTTCTGGTAGTGGCCCACCATCCAGAAGTAGTCATAGCCGCGGGGATGGTGGCACTTGGTAATCTCGTTGCCCCACGTGCCATGAGCCATGCGGCAAACGCGCACGCCTTTGAAGCTTCCGTCGGCAGTGAGCGGGAAGTTGATGTTCAGGCAGACGCCCTGCGGCAAGCCAGAGGCGAGCACCTCGCGCGTAATCCTTTCTATATAGGTATGCAGAGGCTCGAAGTCAGCATCGTCGCGATGGTCGCACAAGGAGAAGGCCACCGAGGGAATATACTTCATGCAGCCCTCCATGACTACTCCCACGGTGCCGCTGTAGTGGGTGTTCACCGAGCCGTTGTCGCCGTGGTTTATGCCACCTATGACGATGTCGGGCCTGCGGGTTAGAATCTGCGAGAGGGCCAGCTTCACGCAGTCTACGGGGGTGCCGTTGCTGCTCCACACCTGCACGCCCTGTTCCTCGCGGCGCAAGGTAAGCGTAAGCGGGGTTGTGGCCGAGAAGGCGCAGGCAAAGCCGGAGCGCGGGCCTTCGGGTGCACATACTATAACGTCGCCCAAGGGGCGCACAAACTCTATCAGCCGGTTGATGCCCTTGGCCTGATAGCCGTCGTCGTTTGAAATAAGTATCAGCGGCCTGTGGCCTGCTGTCATTCCTGTATCTGTTGAATTGTTCATAGTCGTGGTTTACATAATTGTATATCTGTCTGCCGCAATGGCCTCTATAGCCTTTACGTCGGCCTGGGTGAGGGCAAGCTCGCCCTGGCAGAGCGTTTCCCTGATGGCGGTCTTCACCTGTTCTAAGGAGAGCGAGGTGTGGTCCTTGAGAAGGGTGATGCGCTGACGCACGCTCTCTATACCTTTTGCCTGCAGCTTCTCGGGCGGAGGCGTTATGGCGTTTGTCATGTGCTCCATATTGGTGTCGTAGAGCAGAGTGGAATGCGCAATGGTGTGACCCGACAGGAGCCTCATTGCCGAGCCGCTCACCTTAAGCCCGCCAATGAGGACGTCGTTGTGAGTGGTGCTCACGGCATCAATGCCCATGCGGCGAAGCACTAACAGCACGAAGCCCAGGAAGCGGTTGAACACTACTGGCACGCTGTTGTCGTTGGTGATATAGGAGAGCATGATGTTGCCCTCGTCGGCATATACGCAGCCGCCGCCGCTCTTCCTCTGGAACACCCGTATGCCGTTCTGGCGGCAGTAGGCGGTGTTTACCTCGTTCTGCATCACCTGGTTGCGACCGAAGATGACGCTCGGCTCCACCTGCCACAGGAAGAAACTGTCAGGCTCGGCAACATGGCTGGCCACGTATTCCTCCATTGACAAATAGAAAGACAGGGGGCGGAAAGGGCCGCCATCCGCGGGCAGGGTGATATACTTCATAGCACAAAATCGTTTGGCCTGCAAAATTACTGATAAAAAGGAGAACGGCCAAAAGAAAGGAGAAAATTTTCAAAAAGCGTTGGCCGTCTGAAGAAAAATTGCTACCTTTGTAGCCGCAAACAAGGCTGCGCCGGCCTTTGACGGCGATAACAACGAGAAACCTTCAGCAATGGACGACGAGATTATAAAAGACGAATTGGACGAGACTGCAGACGTGGTGAGCCAGCCTGACGGCGATAACAGCGCCGCGGAGGGCCACTCTGACTACAAGCCCGTAAACCGCTTCGACGCTGCCGCCGTGCACCACCTCAGCGGCATGTACCAGAACTGGTTCCTGGACTACGCCAGCTACGTTATCCTGGAGCGCGCCGTGCCGCATATCGAAGACGGCCTCAAGCCCGTACAGCGCCGCATACTGCACTCCATGAAGCGCATGGACGACGGCCGCTACAACAAGGTGGCAAACATTGTGGGCCACACCATGCAGTTCCACCCTCACGGCGATGCCTCAATAGGCGATGCCCTGGTACAGCTGGGACAGAAAGAACTGCTTGTGGACACGCAGGGCAACTGGGGAAACATTCTTACTGGCGACCGCGCCGCAGCACCGCGATACATCGAGGCCAGGCTGTCAAAATTCGCCCTTGATGCCGTGTTCAACCCCAAGACTACCGAGTGGCAGCTCAGCTACGACGGCCGCAACAAGGAGCCTATCACCCTGCCGGTGAAATTCCCCCTGCTGCTGTCTCAGGGCGCAGAGGGCATTGCCGTGGGCCTAAGCTCGAAGATTCTGCCACACAACTTCAACGAAATCTGCGATGCCGCCATAAGCTACCTGCACGGCGAGGAGTTCCACCTCTACCCCGACTTCCAGACGGGCGGCTCCATAGACGTGAGCAAATACAACGACGGACAGCGAGGCGGAGTGCTGAAGGTGAGGGCCAAGATAGAGAAACTGGACCAGAAGACACTCGTCATCCGCGAGCTGCCGTTCACCAAAACCGTGAGCAGCCTCTGCGAGAGCATCACGAAGGCCATAGAGAAGGGAAAGATAAAAGCCCGCAGGGTTGACGACCTCACGTCGGCACAGGTGGAGATACTGGTTCACCTGGCACCGGGAGTGAGCAGCGACAAGACCATTGACGCCCTCTTCGCCTTCACCGACTGCGAGATAAGCATATCGCCAAACTGCTGCGTCATCAAGGACGAGAAGCCCCAGTTCCTCACCGTGAGCGACGTGCTGAAGCATTCGGCCGACAGGACAAAGGACCTTATAAGGCAGGAGCTGGAGATTCGCCGCGGAGAGCTGTTGGAACAGCTGCACTTCCAGAGCCTTGAGAAGATTTTCATTGAGGAGCGAATCTACAAGGACCGCAAGTTTGAGGAAGCCCCCAACGTTGACAAGGTATGCGAGCACATAGACGAGCGGCTCACGCCGTACTATCCACAGATGGTGCGCGAGGTCACTAAGGACGACATACTGCGCCTGTTGGAGATAAAGATGCAGCGCATACTGAAGTTCAACAAGGACAAGGCCGAGGAGCTGATGGCACGCATAAGGGGCGAGATAGATGAGATAGAGCGCGACCTGAACAACCTCACTGAGGTGACTGCTGGCTGGTTCCAGTTCCTCAAGGACAAATACGGCGCTCAGCACCCCAGGTTGACCGAGATAAGGAACTTCGACACCATTGAGGCAACAAAGGTGGCCGAGGCCAACCAGAAGCTGTACATAAACCGGCAGGAGGGATTCATCGGCACCGGTCTGAAGAAGGACGAGTTCGTGTGCAACTGCTCCGACATAGACGATATCATTCTCTTCTACCGCGACGGAAAGTACAAGGTGGTGAGAGTGGCCGAAAAACTGTTCGTAGGCAAGAACGTGCTGTGGCTTGGCGTGTACAAGAAGAACGACCAGCGCACTATATATAATGTGGTGTACCGCGACGGCAAAGCTGGTCCCTGCTACATGAAGCGCTTCAATATTCCCGGCATAACCCGCGATCGCGAGAACGACTTAACCCAGGGCACGCCAGGCTCGAAGATAATGTACTTCACGGCCAACCCCAACGGCGAGGCTGAGGTAATAAAGGTGACGCTTGACGCCTCGGTGAAGATAAACAACCCAAGGACAAACCTGTTCCTGGAGCGAAGCTTCGCAGACATTCTTATAAAAGGACGCACGTCGAAGGGCAACCTGCTGACAAAGAAGCCCGTGCACCGCATAGCACTGAAGAGCCAGGGCCACAGCACCCTGGGCGGGCGCAAGGTGTGGTACGACCCCGACGTGAACCGCCTGAACTACGACGAGCACGGCGAACTCTTGGGAGAGTTCTTCGACGAAGACCAGATTCTTGTGGTGCTGCCCAACGGCGACTTCTACCTTACCAACTTCGATGCTAACAACCACTACGAGGACAACATCCTGAGGATAGAGAAATTCCAGCCCGACAAGGTGTGGACGGTTGCCCTCTTCGATGCCGACAACAAGGGACTGCCCTACCTGAAACGCTTCCTCATGGATGCCACCAAGCGCAAGCAGAACTTCCTTGGCGAGAACAGCGCATCGAAGCTGATACTGATTACCGACCAGGTGTACCCGCTGATACGTGTCAGCTTCGGTGGCAAGGACTCTTTCCGCCCCGACGAAGACATTGACGCAGAGCAGTTCATCGGCGTGAAGGGATTCAAGGCCCGCGGCAAGCGCATCAGCAACTACGAGATAGAGGGCATAGTGGAACTGGAGCCGGTGAGATTCCCAGAAGAGCCGGAAGCCGAGGAGACGGAAGAGACACCCGAGACTCCCCCTCAGCCAGAGGAGAACATGGACCCTGACGCCGGCAAGAGCGAGCGCATGATTATAGACGAGATGACAGGCCAGCTAAGCCTGGACTTCTGATAATTAATTAATACAATTTTCGCATGTATTAAAAACAACCACGGATTTAAGGATTTATGAGAAAATCCCTTAATCCGTGGTTCTAAATTCTTAATTCTGAATATAAATTACTTGTTGAGGATAGTGACGTCCATGCGGTTGAAAGGGAACATGAAACCACGATCCTTCAACTCCTGGTAGACAGTCTCGTTCATGTAGAAGTAAACAGCCCAGTAGTCGGCACCCTTACACCATGTACGGGTGTTTACCACCACACCGCTGTCGCCAAGCTGGGTAAGGCCTATCCAAGGCTCGGCCACAATCTTGCTGTCATCCACAGGACCCTGCAGAATCTTGTCGTTCTTTGCCTGAATCTCGCGGATGGCCTTCTTCACCTCAAGGAGGTCGGTGCCGTAGGCAAACTGGAAGTCCAGGTCAACACGACGGTAAGGCTCCTTGGAGTAGTTCTTCATCGTGCCTGTAGAGAGGCCTCCGTTGGGAATGATGATGGTCTGAGCATCCACCGTGAGCAGGATAGTGTTGAAAATCTGTATCTCCTTCACCGTGCCTGCAAAGCCCTGGGCCTCAATATAGTCGCCCACCTTGAAAGGCTTGAACAGCAGAATCATCACACCGCCGGCAAAGTTCTGGAGCGTGCCGCTCAAGGCCATGCCAATGGCAACGCCGGCAGAGGCAAACAGAGCGATGAACGACGATGTCTCAATTCCAAGGATGGAGATAACGACGATAATCAGCGTGAACCAAAGTACCACGTTGACAATGCTGGTGAGGAAGGTGTAGAGCGATGTGTCCACCTTGCTCCGCTGCAACATTTTTATCACCAGCTTCTTTATCCACTTGATGATAAAGCTGCCAGCGAAATACACGATTATTGCCAACGACAAATTTTTGCAGAATGCAAATGCCCACTGGCCTATAAGCGAATAGGTCTCGGGCGAGAAAATACTTTCCATCATAGTCTTTGTGATTTATTAAGTTTGTTGTCTATCTCTTCTGATGTGACTCCAAGGGCCGCCATAAGCGAATAGCCAAGCATCTCCTGGCGGCAAGGGCAGCCTGTTACAGGCTCCATGCAGAAAGCTGTTGTCTGGCAGCCCGTCTGCTGGGCATCGCCAACCTCCTTGCGCATTCGCCCAAGGAGTGCTTCAGGTGCTACAATCATCAAGTGCTTCACTTCACCCTGGTGACCATACAACTGGATAAGCTCCCGCAGGAGGACCTCCTTGGAAGCCATATCCTCATCGCTTACGGCACTTATTGAGAACTCGCCAAGACTGCTCACAAATGCCTTGCCATCAAGCTCGTCTGCCAGCTTTCCAGGCTTGAAGTTGGCTAACTGGAGAAACTGCTTTTTGTGAAGCAGCACAAGGAGGACGTCGTTGTCACTGCCACGCACTCCCCCGTCCAAGGCTACGCATTCAGCCCATCGGGCAAGGTCGGCAGGAGGAATCCTGCGCTCCAGCATGCGCTCGAAATTAACCGTGAGGTTGAAAGCCACGCTGTCAGCATACTCTGCATCGGCCAGAATCACACTGCCGGGCCATTTCTTATTGTTGTCTGTTTCCATCGGAATGCAAAGTTACTAATTATTGGACAAAACAAGAGCTTTGGGAAAGAAAAAGTCATATTTTAAGGACGAAAAGTCAAATAACTATGCCGCCACAGCGAAAATTGGCCTATCTTTGCAGGGTATAACCATAAATTAAACAGCTATTTAAATGAAAAGTATACTTGAAGGGCGTCCCGCCCTTAAGGCCGAGATTGAGAAGACTGCCGAAGTGGCTGGCTACCTGTGGCAGAACGGATGGGCCGAGCGCAACGGCGGCAACATCACAGTGAACATTACGGAGTATGCCGACGACGAGATGCGCCAGATGGCTCCCATCAGCGAGGTGAAGCAGATTGGCGTGGTGCTGCCCGCCTTGAAGGGCTGCTACTTCTATTGCAAAGGTACTGGCAAGCGCATGCGCGACCTGGCCCGCTGGCCCATGCAGAACGGCAGCATAATCCGCATCCTTGACGACTGCGCCAGCTATGTCATCATTGCCGACGAGCCGGTGATGCCCACCAGCGAGCTGCCAAGCCACCTCACCGTGCACGCCCGCCAGATTGAGACTGGCTCAGGCTACAAGGCCACCGTACACACCCACCCCATTGAGCTGGTAGCCATGAGCCACAAGAGGGAATTCCTGGGCAAGGACGTGCTGACACGTATCCTCTGGTCCATGATTCCTGAGACGAAGGCTCTCTGCCCGCTCGGCCTTGGCATTGTGCCCTACACCCTGCCTGGCTCCAACGAGCTCGCAGAAGGAACGCTGAAGGAGCTTGAGGACTACGATGTCGTGATGTGGGAGAAGCATGGCGTGTTTGCAAAAGGCAAGGACGTGATGGATGCCTTCGACCAGATCGACGTGCTGTCGAAGAGCGCCAAGATCTACATCAACGCCCGTGCCATGGGCTTTGAGCCGGAAGGCATGAGCGACGAGCAGATGAAGGAGATGACACGCGCCTTCAACCTGCCGAGGTAAGCCCTTGTTCTTGTCTTGACAAGATAAGGACAGACTGTTGGATACATACCCAAAAACAAATCGCGCTTCATTGTTATTGTGAAGTGCAATTTGCTTTTCTATATGTACACCAGCACCTTCTGCCATCTATTCTGGCAGAGCACCAATGCATAATTAAAAAACCCCGCCTCAGGCTTTCGCCTTCAACGGGGTTCATAATGAAAGGAGGAGTGGTACCTCCAGGAATCGAACTTTCCCCGTATTTATCGGCTTTTTGCGAGGTTTTTGCTACCCATTTTGAAATTGGGTAGCAAAAATCTATATTAGCTCGCTTCAGTCCGCCGAAAGCATTAAACACATTTTTACATTTCAACATATTCGTTTGCATTTCGGCTTTCTGACGCATTCAAAGATCGCTTTGTAGGTGCAAAGGTAATAAAAACAATTGACTGTGACAAGTAAATAAACATTTTTCTTCACGTAATTGCGCATTTTGGCGTATTTTTACTTTGTTTTGGCCCTTTTGATGCAAATTGTTGGGACAAAATTTGCCAGTTTGAGAAATATTGCTTAATTTTGCCACGGAATTCAGTTTTAATTTAATCGTATGAAAAAAGATGGTAGGAAGAAATCTTAAATTGCTCCGTGAGGCTAACGGCTTCACGCAGCAGCAGATGTCCTCTTTCTTGGATATAAACAGGTCGACCTACGCCAACTATGAGACAGGTGAGAGGGAGGCTCCGCTGGATATCCTTGAAAAGGCAGCTTCCGTGTTTGGAACAGAGCTTGACGTTCTGTTTGAAGAGGATGAGGAGGCCGTAAAGAGTATGCTTGTATGCGCTTTCCGGGCAGATAACCTGTCCGCTGAAGACATGCATGAGGTCGCGGCATTCAAGAGCCTTGTGCTGAATTATCTGAAAATCAACCGCCTATTGGAAAAATGAGCAGAGTAAACCATTCCCTTATTGAAAATCTTGCGCTGAAGTTCAGGACAATGGCCGGATTGAGCCAGAATGAGCCTGTTCACGTAAAGACGCTGCTTGTAAAGATGGGCGTTGTTGTCAAGTACAGACCTTTGTCTGACAACGTATTCGGACTCTCACTGAAAACGCCGGATGACAGATACAGGTTTGTCCTCGTCAACAGCAATACCAGCAGGGGAAGGCAGCACTTCACGATTGGCCATGAACTTTATCACTTGTATTTTGACCCTATGCCGCAGCCACATGTCTGCGACGGCAAGGAACGAGACAAGAGCGAGATGGATGCTAACGCCTTTGCATCTTATCTTTTGCTTCCAAAAGAGGGCATCGTCGCTGAAATCCCGAGTGAAGAGCTGAAGCGGGACGCTATTCGCATAGGCACGGTTCTCCGTCTGGAACAGATTTTCTCCGTGTCACATGAGGCTATGGCTTACAGGCTGAAGCACATGGGTATTATATCGGAGGCACGGCTGCAGGATTTGCTGGGGCTTCCCATCAAGGACATGGCTGCAGCCTATGGGTTCGACCTGTCACTTTACGACAATGGCAACAAGAACCTTCTGATCGGGGATTATGGAGAGAAGCTGCGGGAACTCTATGATCGTGGAAGTATTTCCGAAGGTCATTATATGGAATTGCATAAACATATCTACAATGACTGAGAAGAAGACAAAAATCGTGCTTGATGCTGATGTCTTGCTCCATTTTGCGAAAGGTGAGCGGCTTTCATTACTCCCTGACATTCTGAAGGAATACCAGTTCGTCGTACTTGACAAGGTATACGATGAGGTCAGCTCCATACACAACCAGCTTGACAACCAAATCCTGTTCCTGAAGAACATTACAAAAATCAGTTTCTCCGATATGCCGAGGGAAGTGGTGCGAGAGTATGCCCGCCTGGCCACTACTTTTGGACGTGGGGAAAGTGCCTGTATGGCATACTGCCACTATTACAACGACGTGGTAGGAAGCAGCAACACGAAGGACATCAAAGACTACTGCACAGAGAACGGCATTACGTTTCTCACTACAATAGATTTCCTGTACCTTGCGTATGTAAGGAAACTGATGACTTCTGACGAGTGCAAGGCTTTTATAGAGACAGTCCGAAACAAAGGCAGTCATGGCGTTCCAGAAACGGACATCACCACTTATGTATTCAAAAAGGAGATTTGAATTCCCTTCAAATTGGCACTTGTCATGAGCACAATGATAACACATCGTATTTGACAGGACATAGCACTGGGCAAGATATGGGAGCCAGCTCTGGTCATAAAACCGGGACTGGCTCCTTTCATTTTTCCTCTTGCCAAGGCCGTTATACACCGAAAAACAAACTTTTTACACTATGTTTATAGCGATGTCACAGAAAAGTTTGTTTTTTCCGAAAAATTGAGTATATTTTTGCAGCATGCTTTCGAGGGAAGCATTCTTGACCACCCCAAAAAGCGGGTTGGCTGGTTTTGTAACAGCCACCATTCAAGCCTTTGGGGAGCTAATGGCCGACAAAGCGTGCTGAGCACTGTTACTATAGCTCTGAAACAGTCTTATAGCCGCAAAGTTGGACGGCGAGAGCAATATCGCAATTTGTGCGGTTTAACTATAAGACTGTAATATGAATAACAATGAGAAGAAAGACAGGAAGGAAGTATTGGAGAACCTCGAAAAGACAAAGCTTTTCAAGGCGATGCTTCCAAGTGACGCCCCACAGAGAAGGGTCATGAGAGATGCGCCTGAGCTTGACAGCTACAAGACGCTTGCAAACACCTACAACCGACGGCATGGCAAGCAGCAGGGTAAGTACATCCATGTGTTCAACGCCTCGGAAAGCCAGATGGCAGAAGAGACTGTAGCCCTTGTGGTATGTGTGACATACGAGCATTACCTCAGACAGAAGCACAAGGAAATACCGGCTGACTGGTGGAAAGCTTATGTCGCAAAAAAAAAATCCTGAACTGAGCGCATGGATAGAAGAGGTGCGCATGATGGAGAGCGACATACTCTTTGACAGCGACATCGCAGCCATTGAGCATATATCACAGGACGCTGTACGTCAACAACGGTTCCGTGGCAGGCTCCCGCCTCCCGCAGGGCTGGATGGCGACAGGGTATACACCTTGAAGGAAGACTATCTGAAAGTATTGGAAAAAGAATTGAAAACAGGAACATATAAAGATTAAGGACATGGAAAAGAAAAGAACCATAACGGAGCGTTATATCGATGCCAACGATAAAGTGCTTACTATAAAAGAGGCAGCAAAAATACTGGGCATAACCCCTTGTGGGGTAAGAAAGCGTATTTACCGTAACCTGCTGCCAAGACACAAGCAGGGCAAGCGTCTGTATCTGCTCCATAGCGACCTCGTCGGGATTATACGTGATTTGTAACGACTAAAGATAAAGACCAAGTCCTTGCGTGGGCTATCTGCGAAGACCACTCACGCAAGGCATTTTTCTGCGTATGAACAAACGAGGTAACTACTCAGCACCCCCCCTAAAATTTCTCTTCAGCGAGCAACCACATGAGTCGCCTACGGCGAGAAATCTCACAAATCTATTCAAAATCGAACAAATCTCTTACTCTTATTTGTAAGATTTGGACAGATTTGTAAGATTTCCGCCCCGAATGGGGCACTCACCATGGGGTGCTGAGTAGTTACCAAACGAGTGAAACAGTTTGAAGCCGCCATCCGGGCCAAAGGACTGACACCCGTTCACCTCATTGTAGCCAGAGGCTGCAAGGTGAAATGGTTTGCCTGCAAGGACACACGGCCAGGTGCCATGTACTCTTTGGTTGTCTATGACAGTCAGGGCAAGGCTATGGTGCTGCCGGACTGCCAGGATCAGGACGGCAAGAATGGCGAACTCTTAATAGAAACACCGAATGGCGGTGTGAGAATCAACGGCCAGGTACCTTACAGGGACACCTGCCTTGATATTGAATAAAGAATTGAATATTAAAGTATGAGTGCATTTACAACAGACAACGGAAACGTGGTGCTGCTTGGGCTAACACCAGAGAAGGTACAGGCGCTTATCAATGCCATCGAGGGAGCAAGCCTGCCTGACAAGAGAATACTCCAGCATGAATTGAAGTGGCTGAAGGAGCCTGCAACAATGCGCCAGCATGTGAGCAAGATTGCGAGTAAGATGTATGGCCAGACCAGCAAAATGCTGTCTTTGCCAGTGACAACGGAATAGCGCAATTTTGCAGTACCAAAATCAAATAGGCTATATGGAGAAAGAACAAGAACTAATCAAACTGATGGAAAAACTGTGGGACTCGATGGCCAATGCCAACGAGGAACTGAATGTTTTCCTAAGTGCCGGGATGCCGTCGGCGGTGGAAAAGCGGCTGAAGCGTTTCCTCAGACAGTGGGACGATACGAAGGAGAAAGCCACGGCACTATGCAAATTCCTCGATGAACTTACGGAAGATCATCTCGAACCAGTGGAGGTGAAACTGCCCTGGGAAAGTGAGTCGTTTGCCAAGGCATGGCAGAACTGGAAGGAGTATCTGGCAGAACAGCACCACCGACACATGAAGAGCCGGATGGAATATGCTGCACTGGCCCACCTGAAGATACTGTCGGACGGCAAAGAGACCGTTGCCGTTGAGTACCTTCAGTTTGCAATGGCCGGAGGCTACCCACGCTTCTTCAAGGTGACGGCCAAGAGTTATGAACAACCTACAACGGCAGGAGGACGTGGAGATGGGGACTTCTGACATGGATCGTATCACACTCATGGTAAGCCGTGCCGTTGAGGAACAGCAGCAGTCCTACAAAGAGTCTGCTGCAGAACTATGGCGTTGGCACTGCCCGGAGATGGACAGCAAGAATT
The DNA here is from genome assembly GCA_017455495.1 of Prevotella sp. Taxonomy (GTDB): domain Bacteria; phylum Bacteroidota; class Bacteroidia; order Bacteroidales; family Bacteroidaceae; genus Prevotella. The sequence continues at coordinate 11,672 of JAFTAR010000061.1, read as the reverse complement.
TCTGGAGGCTATTGAGTGCCACTGCACAGGCTATCATGGCCAAACGCGGTGTCTATCATCGATATGTGGTAGATGACAACAACCGCGAAATCATACGCCAGATGTGGCTCTATGTGCTTGGCTCTGACCAGTGCCAGTGGAACATTCATAAAGGGCTGTACCTTGGTGGAAAGGTGGGCTGTGGGAAGACTGTATTGATGCAGTCGTTCTGTCATGTTCTGCACCTCGTTTCCGGCTTGAACATAGAGATGATACCAGCCAATGAACTGTATAAGCGCATCATTAAGAACGGCATTGAGAGCCTGGCAAGCCGACCCCTCTTCATCGACGAGTTGGGGCGTGAGCAGTTGGAGATAAACGACTTCGGCAACAAGATAAGGCCGATTAACGACCTCATGGCTTTGCGCTATGAGACTGGTGCCAGGACGTTCTTTACTTCCAACTTTAACATTGCGACCCTGTCAAAGGGCTACAATGAGAAAGGTGAGATGATAGGCTACGGAAACTACATCGGTGAGCGCATTCAGGAAATGGCTAACATGGCTATTCTCCCAGGGGAAAGCCGACGTGAGAAATGGGAAGAGCAGCCATGAGCAAGGAAGGACGCAAGGAACTGGCGGCAACGGCCAGCAGCACCTCGCACAGCCGTCTTGACATCATCAAGGACTGGCTGAATGAAAACTATGAGGTGAAAGTAAATATGCTTGACCGTAGCCGTGTGTATCTCAGTCCGACGGAGAACTGTAGCGTTAAGTATGAGTTCCCCGTCACGGAGGAGGACATCATTTTACACGCCTTTGCTGATGAACTGCCTATTTCTGCAGGACTGTTGCGCAAGCTGCTGACAAGCCCCAACCAGATGAAGGCGTTCAACCCTGTGCGCGAATACCTCGAAGGATTGCGAGGGAAGTACAAAGGCCCCTCACAAATCGACCTGCTGAGTACGTCACTGCATCTCGTGGACGAGAAGGCAAGGAAGCGCAGCGGAGAGGTGTTGCGCAAGTGGCTGGTGGCCACGGTGGCCTGTGCGCTTGGAGTGCGGCAGAACGACGTGGCCCTGGGACTTGTCGGAGAACGTGCGGGCATCGGTAAGACAACCTTCTTTGAACAGATTGTGCCGCCATGTCTGAGCGACTACTATCAGGTGGCACAGAAGGATGACCGTACGTTTCAAATGCAGAATGCCTTTGCCCACCGTTTCCTTCTTAACTTCGATGAGTTTGCGGCCATCACAACGGCCAACGAACAGCCGTTTAAGCAGATGATGTCCGCAACGACGGTGACTGTCAGGAGAACAGGATCCTGGTATAACGAGACAGTGCAGCGCGTAGCCTCTTGCTGCTTCACGTCAAACAGAACACAGAACCTTGGTGGCTTTATCAAGGCACCTGATGACGGTCTGTTACGCCGTCTGGCTGTCATCGAAGTGGAGTCCATCGACGACTACCGACAGAAGTTGGACGTTGACCAGCTGTGGGCCGAGGCCGTGATGCTGCTCGACGGAGGCTTTGACCCGGTGTGGTCACAGCAGGAATACCAGCAGTTCGTCAGGGAGAACCGCCAGTATGTCATTGAGTCGAAGGCCGTCAGCCTGATACGAAGGTATTTCCGTCTGCCGGAGAAAGGCGAAGAACCGCAGTTTATGTCAGCTTCAGATATTGTCCAGTTCCTGAAGGAACACAAATTAATCAAGTCCGCAGACGAGGTACACGTCAGCGAGACAAAAATCGGACTGGCCATGTCTGTATTGGGCCTGAAGCGCGAAACAAAGTGGGACAAGGAAAGAGGCAGTGCAAAGCACGGGTATCACATTGTCCCACTTTCCTCATAGATTTCTTTTCTGCATATTAGCATTCTTTCCGTTGTGAGCCGTTGGTACTGTGTTATCAACGGCTTGCTTCCTTTACTCCCCTTTGTTTTTATCGCGCATGTACGGGTGTTTATATATAAATAATCCCCCCTATCATGAAATCTCCAAAGTGGAGATTATAGAGACAAACAACGGGTGAGAAAATTTTGAAATGCCTTGCTGAATGGTTGCAAGGTTGCAAGAAATGGTTTCCAAACACGCCGAAACGCCGTGTTTATCGTGGTTTTCGCCTTGCAACCATGCAGGCAAAAGTCGCTCAAAATTGACAATTCCAATAGTTGCAAAGGTTGCAAGGTTTGGAGCGTTTTTAGCAAGGGTGCAAGGCAGAAATGCCGATATGTAGGGCATTTTGGGCAATCCTTGCACCTTGCAACGTTATTCACAAAGTTTTTTTCAAAATAGAATAGGCTTAACGGCTTCCCTGCAGAGCCGATTGTGCCGTGCTTTATCTTAGTGGTAGGCCGTTTGTGTGGTGGTAACCCGATTAGTGGTACAGACGATGCCGTGGTCAAAGAGCCGGATACCCTTCCAATGAATGGGTAGCACTCTTGTTCTGGTATGGCCTGTGCCTGTTCGGAAAGCACTTGCCTGGTCTGGTCTTGACTGTCGGTGTCTCTCGCTGAGTATTCATAGCGGTACTGGCTCCTGTCGTATTCATCCCGTCCGGCTATAGTCTATGGTAGGTCAAAGGTGTACTCGTCGGCTTGTCTATGTACCAGTGGGAAGATTCAGTAATCCCGCAATGTGGCCTTTTTCGTCGGCATGGTCGTGGCTTATTGTCTATGGTCGTTGGTGTTGCAGTCCACCGACCCACATTCAGACTCCAGCCTTGTTGTGCTTGATGACCGTTTCTGATACGGGAAGGGCCGAGCTGTTGTCAGCTTGGATATAGTGGTACTGGCTCTTTAACCTTTGGATGGCTTGCCGTTCTCCCACCCTCTTGCTTTCTAGCCTTTCCATGCTAATTCGGTTCTGCATGACAAATTAATTGGACGTTTAACGTGCCGCACTCTGATGTGTGCCAGACTTTTACGATGCAAAGTTAAGGCGGGCCGTGCCCTGCAAGTACCAGTTACAGGATCCTTATGGCTGCACAAAATTTCAACACGCTTTCCGCATTTTCTTCTTAACGGACAAGTCCTAAAGAAAATGTGGTTTTTCGAGATTTTGCTGGTCATTCCTTGCATCTGCGCACTTCCCCCGCTCACTTTCTGAGGCATCGTTAAAAGTCCTCTACACGAGGACGGTCACTTAAAGTTAAACATCAAATTTTATAAAGTCATGCAGAACAAAGAATCATTAGAGTTTCAAGCCCTTGCAAAGAAGGAAGAGAACATCATCGGCAAGCTCATCCTTCAGAAGATGTCAGTAGAGGATTATATGGCTGACTACAAGCTGGGCCATCCCTCAGTATATGTAGGTACGTATAGGAAGTACAATGAGGGGAGCATCTTCGGAATGTGGGTCGATATGGTGGCCTGTGGCGATTACGACACATTCATGGAGGTATGCCACAAGCTACATGCGGACGAGGATGATCCAGAACTGATGTATCAGGACTACGAGAATTTCCCCGAAGCATGGTACTCGGAAAGCGGTATCGACAAGGACACGTTTGGCAAGATTATCGAATACGCCGGACTGGACGAAGATGACCAGGAGGCCTACGAAGAGTATCTTGACTGGTTCGGCGACGAGGGAATAGACAGCTTCAAGGAGCATTATATGGGCCAGTGGGATTCCGAGGAGGCGTTTGCAGAGCATATCATTGATGAGTGCTATGACCTTGATGGCATGATGGGCCACCTGGCTTCATACTTTGACTACAAATCATTTGCCTATGACCTTTTTCACAGCGATTACACCTACGCTGACGGCTATGTGTTCAATCGGTAAGCCGGAAGCAACACGGCACAGGCGTCTCCTTCGGGAGCCGTTTGTGCTTGCTGGACTTGTGATAGAAACTTGTGATAATGACAGTACAAGGAAAAACTGTCTTAGCACAGTCGGTTCCGTAGTGCTACCTTTGCACTACGAAACCCGACGTATCGGGAAGTATTCACCTAACCCAACAACAAACGACATGAAAAGTGTTCTTAGACTGTTCGCCCTGATGACTGTGTTCTTCATGGGCAGCATGGGCAGCGCAGACGCTGCAACGAAACTGAAGTATGACTTTGTGACCAAGCATCCAGCGGCAAACATCCGCATTGACGACGGCTTTAGGGAGGTACGCGGCAGCTACGCCTACTGGTCCGGCACCTGGGCAGGGCTGTTCGGCAACAAGATTGCCTTTGCCACAGACTCCTACCCCGTACTGCGTTCTGTCGGTGGACTCGTGGACTATCACAGCAGCCGCAAGATGTACCTGATGAACCTTTCCGTAGGCGACCAGCTGGCCATATACTACGGAGGTGATAACCCCAATGTCCAGTTTCACAATTCTGCCTCGGCAAGACTGACAGGTGTAACGACACAATACCAGCAACTGATGTCGGGGACTTACTATACGGTAAGCACGGCTGGTAATCTTGCCCTCCTGACCAGATATGTGTCTGGCGAGGCTACGACCGTTATTGACAGCATCGTCATCATGTCGGTCAAGGACTACGAGACAGTGGACGTGTCACATGGCATGTGTACGTTCTGCTCGACGGTGCCGCTCGACTTCTCTCAGTCATCCACGCTGAAGGCATACGTGGCTACCAAGTTCGACAACGGACGGTTTACGTTCAGGGAGGTGAGCTATGTGCCATCTGACACTGGCTTCCTGATTGTGGCACAGGGCGGCACTGCCTCTTCTGCGACCGTGCCGGTTGGCAGGAGCGACAATTACAGGGAGAATGCCATCGCCACAAACCTCTTTGAAGGGTGCCTCAGTTCGGGAGCCCGTATAGTCGTACCTTCAGGCAATGCGGCATATATGTTCGGTGTGGCAGACGGCAAGGTTGGCATCTTCAGGACGGCCAGTGCCTTTACCAGCCTGCCGAACAAGGCATACCTCATAGTCAATGAATAAGGACAGCAACGCGACTGGACAGGACAAATGGCCCTCATTGCCACGGCAACACTGTCAGAATGGCCATTTGTCCAGTCACTTTTGCCGGAAAATGCAAGAAATTGACTAACTTTGCACACGCTAACTGAAAAGCAAGCCCATGAGTGAATATTGCATATACCTGAAGATGCCCTCGTACCTCCGCCAGTGGTTCGTACACCGGCACGGCGGAGGAAGTCCCGTCACCCTGATACGCGGCTCCATAGAGAGCAAGCTGCTGCAGCGGGCCACGGTGCCGCAGCCCGACGGCGTGCTGCCCCCACGGCAGCAGGAGGGTGAGGTGGCCATCTACATCCCCTACTCAAAGTCGCACGACCCCCGGACGTACAACTACATCACCGACACGGGCAAGCGGGCCATGCTGTCACGCATCAAGGACGATTTCGACCTTGACGTGTGGGAGTACCTGCATGACTTCGGCAAGGTGGGCACGCAGCAGAAGGATCTTATCAACCTTTTCATGGAGCAGCGAGGCATCCGCGAGGATGGCACTTGCTGGGACTCCATCGCGAAGATTTACCAGCGGCTTCGCAAGAACTACCTCTCAAACATGTGCCATAAACAGAAAAAACGTTCCGACTAAAACGGCCTTTTTGCCAAAATCCGAGAATTACAGAAAATACAGAATCTACAGAAAAATCAATGCGGCATGAACAGCCATTGCCTCTCCATCCCCGGCATACGCCGGCTGAGCTATATATCCACCTCGTACCTCTCGCACGATGTCACCTACAGGGCCGACTCGGGCGTGCAGGTACTTATGACGGTACTGCCCACCGACATCAGCCTGAAGGGAGAGGCTGTCTGCGAGGTGGAACGGAAGTTCGACAACAACAGCCAGCAAGAGACGGCCAAGCTGACCTTCTACACGCTTGACGAACTGCCGCCGCACAGGCATCTTGCTTTCGTCATCACTGACATGCAGGGCAACAGTTTCGTCGTAGGAGCGAGGGAAGCACCGTTTCCCATCGTGAGGGTCACTTTCACGACAGGCAAGCCCGACGGTGATGCCTCAGTCAGGAAGTACGAGGTTTCCTTCACGGCAAGGAAGGCACTTGCAACTTGTACGTTATGACAACAATGGAGGTGTTGTCTGACCTGATAATAGGCATCCGAACATGACAATCCGGGATTTCCCTTCTGTTTTCCATCTGTTTCCATCTGTTTTTCATCTGTTTTGGACTTTTTCTGACGATTTCCGCTGAAAAATTTGCAAGTATCAGAAAAAAACCGTACCTTTGCACCACTAGATTCCGCCACGCTTCCCTCGATCAGCGTACCAGGGCGGAACTTATTTTTTATTATGGAGTATACAAAACAGGCTTTAGACATACCTTCCATCATATCCATGCTTTTAGGGTGTGGACTGGTCATCAATGATGCTGTTGCAGCAGAGTCGTTCCTGACCCATGTCAGCTATTTCCGTTTTGCGGCTTACTTGAAACCCTTAGAGGCCGACCATGAGACTCACCAGTTCAAGGCCGGTTCAACATTTGGACAGGCTGTCAGCATGTATGGCTTTGATGTTGAACTTAGGCGGCTGATATTCTCAGCCATGCAGAAGATAGAGATTTCCCTTCGCTCTAACATCATTCATTATTTCTCCCTTGCAAAAGGCCCGTTCTGGTTCTTCGATGAGTCCTGTGCAGCCGACAAGCACAACTTCTTGGAGAACATGAACAGTATTGAAAGGGAGTTGCAGCGGACGAAGGAAGAGTTTATAAAGGACCATTACCTGAAATATGGTAGAACAGCCTTCCCGCCAGCATGGAAGACGCTTGAGCTGGCATCTTTCGGGTGTCTTACCAAACTGTTTGTCAATTTCACGGATGTGAAGACCAAGAAGAAGATAGCACGGAGCTACGGACTCCCACAGCATGAGGTCCTGGAAAGCTGGATGAAAAGCGTCATCGCACTTCGCAACGCCTGTGCCCATCATGCCAGGGTATGGAACAGGACAATGCCAAGAATGCCGCAACTGCCAGCAAGGCTACGCTACAAGTGGATTAACGTGGAAGATGCAGCACCAAACCGTCTCTACGCAGTGCTTTCATGTGTGGTCTACTGGCTTAACAGCATTGATCCGGCGAATACGTTTGTAAATGATTTCAAAGCACTCCTTAAGAAATATCCAAGTGTTGACCCTGCTGCCATGGGCATGCCGGCAGGCTGGGCTTCAGAACCGCTCTGGCAGTAATACCTCCGGATATTCCGCTTTTGCAATATACGCTTTTGCAATAATATGGCTCTAAAAGTTCGTCTTTTAGGGCCAATTTTAATATATGTACCTTTGTGCCATCATTGCAAAACAATATGGCAACAAAGAACAACTACCAACTTCACCTGAAGGGCTTCGTCGGAGGCTATGACTTCGATGCCGACTATGTGGACTATGTTCTCTCGAAGAACGAGGGCAAGGAAGTCCACGTGCTGATTGACAGCCTCGGAGGCAAGTCAAACACCGCCCTCAGCATATTCTCAGCCTTCAAGCGTCACGGAAATGTGAATGTGCATTTCGTGGGCATGAACGCCAGTGCCGCCACGATTGCCTCATTAGGTGCCAGGCACATCACCATGGACTCGTCGGCCATGTACCTCGTCCACAAGTGCAGTGTCGGTTTCTTTGAGTGGGGAAACATGAACGCCGATGACCTGCAGACACTCATCGCCCATATTGAGGCCCAGAAGAAAGACCTTGACAAGTTAGACGCGAATATTGCCCAGATGTACGCCGCCCGCTGCCATAAGGACGCGGGCGAACTGCTTGCGCTGATGAAGGTAGGTGGCTGGCTCACCGCTCAGGAGGCTCTCGCATGGGGTTTCGTCGATGAGCTGACTGACTACGAGGACGAGTCTGCTCCTATTCTTACCGACACCATGGCCCAGGCAATGGCCAGTGCGGGCATCCCCATTCCCGACCTCCCGAGGACATCGAACCCGGAGCAGTCGGCCATAGTCCGTTTCTTCAACTCGCTGGCCTCATTCTTCACGGGCACACACCGCAGCAATGCCATAAACGACCAAATGACAAATATCCCAAACAACCCATCAACAATGAACAAAGTATTCACCCGCGTATGCGCCATCCTGGCCTATGACCACCTCGAAAGCAACGAGGGCAGGGTCACGCTCGCCGACAGTCAGCTTGACATCCTCGAAGCGGCCATCAATGCCGACAAGCAGTCCATCCACTCGCTCAATGAACAGGTGCAGGCCCTCACTGCCGCCAAACAGCAGTTAGAGTCCTCTAACCAGCAGCTACAGTCCGACAAGCAGCAGCTCGAAAGCGACAAGCTGCAGCTCCAGACGGAGATGCAGTCGCTCACTGACAGCAACACCCAGCTTCAGGCCGAGATTGCCGAACTGAAGGAGAAGCCCGCTGACACCTCCTCGCAGATTGTCAGCGACAAGAACAGCCAGTCCGACACAACGGGCATGCAGTCGTACTTCAACACTCGCTGCAACGCCCGCAGGCTCTTCGAACAGATGCCGTAGGCAGTAAGCAACTGCGGTAGCAAATTCTTCATTCTTCATTCTTCACTCTTCATTTTTCACTTTCACATCCAATGGGAAAACTCACCTTTACACTCCAAGAGTACCAGGAAGCGGCCACCAAGTACCGCTCCGACCTCCTCATGCTGCCCATCATAGGCATAGGAGAGACACTGAAGTACATGACCGAACGCCCCGGCATCCGCTACAAGGAGAACGTCGCGGCCATCAGCGGCAATGCGCAGTTCGCGCCCTACAAACCCTCTCGCCGCACCGGCTATAACCTCAACCTCGACTTCCGCACCCTCGAGACCTACTTCGGCTCAGTGGTGGCGAACTTCGAGCCTAACAGTGCAGTAAGCACTCTTCTCGGTGCCATGGGCGACACGAAAGGCGACGGGCAGATGCAGACACCCACGGCAATGCATGTGCTGGCCCTGATTGCCAAGTCGCTGTCGGAGAACCTGAACAACGCCATCTGGGCTGGCAAGCGCAATGCCAACGGTGACACCACGCTCGACCTCTTCGACGGCTTCGACACCATCACCGAGGCCGACATCACCGACGGCAAGATTGCTGCCGAGGAAGGCAACTACCTGAAGATCGACGAGGCACTGACCACCGCCAATGCCGTGGACATCGCCAAGCAGGTGCTCTTCTCGCTCGACCCGCGCCTGCGCTCGCAGACCTGCTATATGTACTGCTCGCAGGACTTCGCCGACAAGTACAACGAGTCCTACCTCCTCACACATGCCGGCATCAACTACAACAACCAGTACACGCAGACGGTCGTTGAGGGCAGCGACGGCAGGCTCATCCTCTGTCCGCTGGCCAACAAGGCCGGGTCGAGGTTCATTCATGTATCACCGAAGCTCAATATGCTCGTAGGCTATGACCAGATGGGCGACGTGGAGAACGTCATGGTCAAGGAGTACGAGCCGTTCATCCTCTCGTATATCGCCACCATGTTCTTCGGCGTGCAGTTCGAGTCTGTCGACAAGCGCCGCCTGAAAGTCGTCGAACTGGCTTCGTCCGGCACCTCCCAGCAGCAACAGCAGGGACAGGAACAGGGGCCTGAGCAGGGCCAGGGATAAATCGCTCTGATCTTTTTTCATACAGTCTGATTTGACGGGGAGCCGGGACCGTGATGGCTCCGACTCCCTTTTCAGATCCGCAACGCAGTAGCCAATTCTCAACTCTTAATTCTCAATTCAAAAAAGTAATGCCAGATTGCTCCAGTATCCAACAGTCACTTGCCTGGTGTCAGGGAAGACCGCAGTATGCGGGTATGCGCCGCAGGCTGTACTTCACGGCGCGGGCGAACATCCTTGTGTGGCCGAAGCTCCCGAAGGACGAAAACAGACGGCCCATGTCTGCTGTCTACGACGGTGAGTTCGTGCTGGCCGCTGACAAGGAATGGCTCTATATAGACATCCTTCCCGACAAGTCGCAGCTGACCTCGGAGGCACAGGGGGAGTACCCCGCACAGTCACAGCTCAACAAGCTGGTGGCCGTACATCCGGGCATCGAGGTCGACGCGACGGCGGCAGCGGCCTGGTTCAACAACAACGAGACCGTCTTCATGGTCGAGGACATGAGCGGCAACATGCGCGTCGTAGGGCATGAGCACTACCCGATAAAGGTCACGGTCTCGCAGGATACGGGGCAGGGCATCACAGGCTCTGCCAGCACCACCATCACCGTGGAGGCCAGCGATGACGTGCCAGCCCCGTTCTATCACTACGCCGGCTTCTTCGTCACAGGCGACGGCAGCGCAGCCATGTATGCCAGCGAGGCCACGCCCGACACATTCACCCAGATTTGACGGCAATGACAATGGTCAGCACCTATGCCAGACTCTCACATTCACCCGCTCTATGACAGCGGTTGCAAATTCTTCACTCTTCATTCTTCACTTTTAACTTCAAAACAATGCCTGATTGCTCTTCAGTCCAAAAGTCGCTCGCATGGTGCCAAGGCAAGCCTGAGTTGCCCGGCGTGAAGCGGCGCATCTACTACATCTCCAAGTACGACATCCTGACATGGCCCACACTGTCGCACGACACCAACGGTCGCCTGCAGTCGGCCAAGTACAACGGTAGTTTCACACTCCGTGCCGACAGTAAGTGGAAGTACATCGACATCATCCCCGACAAGTCTCAGCTTACCTCTGAGGCACAGGGCGAATACCCGTCGCAGACGCAGCTCAACAAACTCACTGCCGTCCATCCGGGCGTGGATGCCGATGCCTCTGCCGCAGCTGCCTATCTCAACAACAACGACAACGTCTTTATCGTAGAGGACATGCGAGGTGCCCGCCGTGTCGTAGGTTCAGAAAAGTGGCTCACCAAAACAACGGTGGCCCAGGATCTCGGACAGGGTGCCTCCGGCACGGCCAGCACCACTATCAACGTGGAGGCCACCGACGAGTGCCCGGCCCCGTTCTATACAGGCAGCATTGCCACAGAGGACGGCACTTTGTCCGGCGTTTCTGCTTAACGTCTCTGACTCATGTCACTGTCAAACAAAGTATGACAAGCCATTATGATTGAGCGAGCCTCTATCGACCTCGGGGAAGTCCTGCAGGACATCACCGTGCCTGACCTCTCCTTGGCTTTGGCTGACCTACAGTCGGCCAAGGTCAGGGACAGGCAGACAGACCTATTCGTCGAGAAGCGACGGAAAGGCTGGGACAAGTCGATGGAGGCACGTTGCGATTTCACGCCACGCCAAAGCCTACGGCACAGGGCTGGGCTGTATTTCCTTTCACTGTGGCAGAAGTCACTCTATGGTCGCACACTCACCGACATCAAGGGCGATGACGCTATGGTGCCATACTTCGCCACGGAGATGGGGAACATGCTTCAGGAACTTTTGGGGGAACAGCTCAGCAAGGGCGACTGGTGCATCATAACCACACCCAAGCGTCGGCACATGGTAAAGAACTTTGCCACGCGCATAGCCGAACAGATAGGCCAGCGGCTAAGGATACCTTTCTACGAGGATGTATGCAGCTGCCATAGCAAACAGCGTCTGAATGCCGTGTTTACGGTCAACCTAGTTCCTAGGGAGCAGAACATCATCTGCTATGATGACTTCGTGACCACCGGCTCCACGCTACAGTCGATGAAACAGGCCCTCGCGCCATACGGCAAGAACATCCTCATGGTTAGTTCCATCAACAACAAGCTTTAATCATAAAGCGGTTGCCTGCTCGGCTCGTCCAAGAATTTTCAATTTTCAATTTTCAAT
>JAFTAR010000060.1 GCA_017455495.1 Prevotella sp. | reverse complement strand
TAGTCGTGCTCAAGAGCCCACTTGAAGCCAGCTATATAAGCGGTGCCGAGGCCCAGCTTGCCGCTGCGCTCAACTATGAAGAGGCTGTCCTTGAACTCCTCTGCCATGAGGCGCTTCACTATATCCGCCGTACCGTCGGGCGAACCGTCGTCAATGATAAGGATGTTGAACGACTTCTCCAGACCGAACACGGCGCGGATTATCTTTTCTATGTTCTCCTTCTCGTTGTAGGTAGGAATGATTACGATGCTGTCGCTTTTAGCCATGACTAATATATAATAATGTGTAAAAGGTTAGTTGAAGAAGTTCCAGCTTATACCCAGGTGCATCACCGAGCGGTTCAGGGGGTAGTGTGGTGTGAGGAAAGACTGGCGGCTGAAGTTGTTGCCAAGCACATTGTTTATCATCACGAAGAATCGGGCATGCTTTAGGTGCAGGTTGGCATAGACGTCAACGAACGGGAAGTTGCCTATCTTCATCCTTGTGTCCGGGTTCTGCTGTATGGCGTACTGGTTCATCTGCGGCAGGAACTGGGGTGCCTCGTACTCGGTGAACCATGTGCCTGAGGCTCCAAGCTCCACGCTGAGCACGTGGGCCACGAGGAACTTCAGGTAGAGGTTGGTGAAGATGTTTAGCTGTGGCAGGGGCAGCACGCTCTTGTCGCTTGTCTTCTGCCAGGTCACTATATTGTCCCAATGCAGGGGGCCTGCCTGCAGGCGCTGGTCTATCTGGGCGGTTAGGATGCTTATGTTGTCGCCGCTCTGTACAAAGGCAGCGCTGAGGTTCTGTACGGCCTCGTCAGCCAGGCTGTAGTTCTCGGTGAGGTAGGTGTAGTTTGTGATGTTGTCTATGGCCACGCGCAGCCTTGTCTTTGTCTTTCCGAAGTGCAGGCTGCCCTCAATGTGGGTGCGCGTCTCCTTGTCGAAATCGTTGTCCCACCACAGGTGCTTGGCGTGGTAGTTGCGCTGCAGGAACGTGGGGTTCAGGCGGTGCAGGTAGCCCATGGCACGCAGCTGGGCGGTGTCGCCAAGGAGCTGGAAGTTAAGGTCGGCCTCTGCATCGAGCTTCATCTGTCCGGCATCCTCGCCTGCTATCCATGTCTCGAAGGTGGCGTTGTAGTGGAGCATGTTGCCTTGAGCCTTCACTATCTGTCCGCCTATGCTAATGTTATGTTCAGTCCAGCGGCCCATAAAAGCGGTAGAGTCGGCATTGATGTCGGGCATGTCGAAACGCCGCAGCTCGTGAGTCAGAAATGCCTTCAGTCCAGCCGGAGCATACTTGTTGAACCCCTCCAGCAGAGCTATAGCCACGGTGTTGCGCATGTTGAGCATCTTGGAGAGGTCTGAGATAGAGTCGCCTGCGTAGCCACCTTCCGGCCTGTAATTATAATATGTGTCGGCATAGTAGCCCTGAGGTGTCTCGTAGGCCAGGTATGTGCGCTGTCTGTTGCTGAGGTCGAGGGTATGTATGAAACTTGTCACGGGCACGAACTCCAGCTTTGTGTTTTGGTCAATGGAGTCGGCAGCCAGCTGGGCGGCCTGCTGTGCGGCTATCAGGGAGTCGGCCTGCTGCTTGGAAGATACCTGGATGCGGGTGGAGTCGGAGGGGATGCCTGCGGGCAAACCGCTGGCCAAGGACAAAGAGTCGGTGCTGGCCGCAGACAATGAGTCGGAGCTGGCCACAGGCACTGGTGCGGGGAGAGGGGCGCTGCCGGCTATTGGGGCATTGTCAGGACGGCCCGCGGGAGCCTGGTCGGCAGGGGCGATGGCAGATGGACTGCTCTGCTGATTCTGCTGCTGGGCAAAGCGGCGGGCCTCTATCTCCTCCTCGGTCATGGGCACTCGGCGGTAGAAGCCTACGGCATAGCGGTGGCTGAGGAAGAAGCGCAAGTGGTGGTGGCGGTTCCAGTTGCGGCTGAGCTGTGTGGGAATCTCATTGTCCGAGTAGCTGTCGGTGAAGAGTTCCGGGTGGGTGATGTAGTCGTCGTTGGTGATGCCGCCGTTCTCCGAGGCTTTCTGGTGGTTGGTCTGGAAGAGTGCATGCAGCTGGTAGCGGTCGCCGAGGTGGCTCACGTAGAACGTGGCGCCGAAGTGCGAGTTGCTCTGGTTCTGGTAGTAGCCGCGGGCATAGCGGTAGTCAAGGTCGAAGCCCAGGCCTGTCTGCTTGCCGGCATTCACGGCGAAGCGTGCATCAATGAGGTCTTCGCCGTTGGTCTTGTCGCCGCAGCTGCCGTAACTGAGGTTCGTGATAGGGGAGAGGGTGTTGGTGAAATGCCACTCCCAGGGTTCCTTCAGCATCTGTGAGTAAGAGTCGAGAAAGAGGAACTGCGATGCCGGCTTGCGATCGGTGAAGATGCGGTTGAGCCTTGCGGTGTAGTTAGAGCCTATGGTCTGGTACTGGTTGAACATGCCCGTTGCCAGAGTGCTCTGGGGGTAGAGGTGGGGAATGGTGTCTACGTCGGTCCGCCTCACGTCACCGAACCGCTGGTCAACAGTCCACACATAGATGCCCTTTGGCACCTGTTTGGCACGTGTGGTGTCGTTGCTGTGTGGGTTGAAGTTTCCGCTGCCCCGCTGCGTAATGTTCCCGCTGTCGTCCATCTGGTTCATCACCTGAGAGACGGCATTCAGCGGCAGCAGTATTGCCGCAACGAGCAGTGGCTTTATGAGACGGTTCATCGGTCAGATCTTGAATATTCTCAGGAACAGCTCCACAAACTTGAACACGAGTGAAATGATTAGTATGTACTTGGCCACCTCGTGGCTGGCGTTGAAGTACACTATTAGTCCGGCAATGGCGCCCACCATGAAAATGACGTTGAGCCAGAAGCGCAGTTTCCTGGTGCGGCTGCTGTCGCGAAAGGGTTCCAGGTTGTGGCGCTTTGGCCGGTTGGCCATTGCCTCCTCAACGTTCTTGTCTATTATCTCTTGCTCCATTTCCTGTTACTGTTGTAGTGCCCGTGTGTACTTGCCGAAGAGGTAGTCCTTGCGGTCAATAGTCTTGCGGCGGAATTTCCCGCTGATGCGAGCCAGCTTGGTCTTGCTGCGGTTCAGGCCGTAGCGGTCGGTAATCCACTCCTCGGCGCGGTAGGTCTGCGGCTGTCGCTCCTCGTCGTAGAGGTAGTAGATGCGGGTCATCTGAATGCTGGCCTGCCCGTCGGCACAGTCCACTATGATATGATACATCAGCCTTGTGCGGTCCAGGCTCAGGGGCTGGTTCTTGAATACGAGCCACTCCTGGTAGCTGGCCACGAGCTGCATGGTGGTGGTGTCCTGTATCACTATGCGGCTCTGTTCGAACTGTCCCGCCTCGCGGCATTGCTGCTGCAGAATGGGTAGGAGAATATCGTACAACTGGCGGGCTGACTTGCCAGGTGCTTCAATGGTGGTCTGGAACACTACCCGCCCGTCCACCTCGGGCACGGCACCCTCTAAGTATTTGGCGTCGGGGTTGCCCTGCTGTTGTGTGGGTTCGGGCATTTCCCATGTGTTGTCCTGTGCGAAGGCTGTCACGGGCATTAGGAGCAGAGCTGCTATGATGAAGTTTCTCATTGTTGTATATGTTTGTGTGTTAGAGTTTTCCCTGTTCTCCGAGATATGAATCCTTGAACCCGAGGAAGTATAGCACTCCGTCGAGTCCGATGGTGTTTATGCTTTGTTTCGCATTGGCCACAACCCTTGGTTTTGCGTGGAAGGCGATGCCCAGTCCGGCCTCGCTGATCATGGGCAGGTCGTTGGCTCCGTCGCCCACGGCAATGGTCTGAGCCAGGTTCACTTTCTCCACCTGTGCTATGAGCTTCAGCAGTTCTGCCTTGCGGTGTCCGTCAACTATTTCGCCCACGAAGCGCCCGGTCAGCTTTCCGTTGTCGTCAATCTCCAGTTCGTTGGCATAGACATAGTCAATGCCGTATTTCCGCTGCAGGTGTTCTCCGAAGAAGGTGAAGCCGCCGCTCAGTATGGCTATCTTGTATCCGCATCGCTTCAGTATGGTCATCAGGCGGTCCACGCCCTCGGTGATGGGCAGGTTGTCGGCTATGTCCTGCATCACGCTGGCATCCAGGCCCTTGAGCAGTGCCACCCTGCGTGTAAAACTCTCCTTGAAGTCTATCTCGCCCTTCATGGCGCTCTCGGTGATGGCTTTCACCTGTGCTCCCACTCCGGCGCGCTCGGCCAGTTCGTCAATACACTCTGTCTGGATTAGCGTGGAGTCCATGTCGAAGCATATCAGCCTGCGCATGCGGCGGAACATGTCGTCCCTCTGGAACGAGAAGTCCATCTCCAGCTCGCTTGACAGGCGCATCAGTCCTTTCTGCATCTCCTGGCGGTTCTTAGGCTCACCACGGAGCGAGAATTCTATGCATGCCCTTACGTGCTTCGTGGGGTTCTTTATGCTCTTACGGCCTGTAAGGCGAATGATGCTGTCGATGTTCAGCCCCTGCTCGGCGATGACGCGGGTGGCGGCTTCTATCTGGCGGGCTTCCAGCTGGCGCCCCATCACGGTAAGTATGTATCGGTTCTTGCCCTGATGGCCCACCCAGTCCTCGTACTCATCGTCGCCAATGGGCGAGAAGCCTATGTTCACTCCCAGCTCTGTTGCCTTGAACAGCAGCTCCTTCATCACCTGGCCGCTGTGACTTTCGTCCATGCGGATAAGTATTCCGAGGGAAAGGGTGGAGTGTATGTCGGCCTGGCCTATGTCCAATATCTGTGCATCGTAGCGGGCCAGTATTCCCATTATCGAGGCTGTAAGCCCGGGGCGGTCCTGGCCTGTTATCCTTACCAATATCTGTTCGAAGCGGTTTTCTTCCATTATATAATTTATTGTGAAACGACTGCAAAGTTAAGCAATTCACAGGATATAACATGCATTTCTTCCGTTTCATTACACTTTTTTAACCCGCCGTGCCAAACTTTTTCTCTCTTTTCGATGGTATTTGAATATAATTGTGTATTTTTGCATCTTGAACGTCAATAACATTTCGTTTATGCTTGACAGAACTAAAACAATAGAAAAACTGAAAACAACTCGTCAGTATCTTGACGAGCACTACGGAGTACACTCCATGATGCTCTTCGGCTCGCTTGCTCGCAACGAGCAGCGGGAAGACAGCGATGTGGACATTTGTGTAGAGATGGTACCTAACCTGTTCAATCGCGCCGGTGTTAAAGTCTATTTGCAGGAACTTCTTGGATGCGACGTTGACGTGGTGCGAATGCGAGAAAACATGAATCCCTTGTTTAAACAGCAAATTTTAAAGTATGGAATTCGAGTCTACTGAGAAACTGGCAATGGTCTATGAGACCTTAAAGAACATTGATACAGCCAAACCATTTATTCCGATTATGAGCATGAAAAACTTAAGAATGATGACGCTGCCAGTAGTCCTGTTGCTGTCAGTCGTTACGGCAGTTGCCCAGAAGCATACTGCCCGCATAGAGCGTGTCACTGTCTACACCCGTGGTGCATTGGTACAGAGGTCACAGGCTGTCCAGCTGGGCAGCGGCGAGCAGACCATCACCTTTACCGGCATGTCGCCATATTTGGACAGCCGTAGCCTTCAGGTGCGTGCCACTGGCCGCCTCACCGTGCTTGGCGTCAGCCAGCACACAGCCCGTCCCGACTCTGCCGCCCATGCCGCCCGCCTGCACCAGGCCGAGGCTGCCCTCGCCGCCGTAGACCGTCGCCTGCAGCAGGTTAGGGACGAGCAGGAAGTGGTAGAGGCACAGAAAGAGCTGCTGAAGACCAACTGCTCCGTGGGCAGCCGCACCGTGGCTACTCCCCTTGCCGGCATCCGCGAGCTGAACACCTACTATGGTCAGGAGATGCTGTCGCTGAAGCGTAAGACCCAGGACCTGGCTGCACAGCTTGAGACCCTCAACGAGGAGCGCACTCAGAAGGCCAGGGTGAAAGACTCCCTTGCCAGCGTGCGCCTGCAGACTGTTACCGAGGTAGAGGTAAAGGTGAGCACTACTCAGGCCGGCCGCGCCACCTTCAACCTGAGCTATTATGTGGACCGTGCCAGCTGGTATCCTTCGTATGATGTCCGTTCCGACGGCACACAGGCTCCGTTGCAGCTTTCTTACAAGGCAAATATCAGACAGAACTCCGGCGAACAGTGGCAGGGCGTCAGCGTGGTGCTGTCGTCGGCCAGTCCGAACCGCTCCAACACGGCTCCGCAGATAGGCACATACTGGCTTGAATTCGAGCCAGAGTACCGCCCGGCGCGTGCCCGTGGCCATGCGGCAGCAAACAGGGTTATGGCAGCACCGATGGAGATGGTTCAGATGAGGGTTGCTGAAGATGTGGCAATGGCGGAAGAGGAAGATGCTGAAGAGGAGAGCACCGTACAGGCCGTTACCCAGCGCCAGGCTCCCTTTGGCTATGAGTTTGCCATCCAGGCTCCGCTCACCCTGCCTGCCGACAATAGCGTCGTAACCACAGAGCTTGCCCGCCACGAGCTGCCTGCCACATATATTTATAAGGCATATCCCAAGCATGACAGCCAGGCCTTCCTCATGGCCGATGCCACAGGCTGGCAACAGCTGAACCTGCTTCAGGGGCAGGCTACGGTGTTCTTCGACAATGCCTACGTTGGAAAGAGCACCCTTGACCCAACGGTGTCGAGCGACACGCTGCGCTTCTCCCTGGGCCGCGACCCCGGCATCACACTGCAGCGCACAAAGATTACCGACTCCTCTACACGCCGTTTCCTTGGCTCCAATCAGGAGCAGACAATGGCTTGGCGCATTACTGTAAAGAATCTTCGCCAACAGCCTGTAAATCTGATGGTTTACGACCAGGTGCCAGTGGCCCGCAGCCGCGAGATAAATGTAAGCGTGGAGCAGCTCAGCAATGGCAGCCTTGACTCTGATACAGGCATAGTGACCTGGCAGCTTGACCTTCAGCCGGGCGAACAGCGCGAGCTGCTGTTGGAATACAAGGTGAAGTATCCCAAGAACCGTCGCCTTACAATAGAATAGTTTCCAAACAGATAGGAGAGGCTGGTAGCTTCAGGGTTTTGACATTTTCAACCCCAAGCTACCAGCCTTTTCCATAAGCAGCTGCATAAGCGGCTCGCGCTCGTTGGGCACCCGGTTGTCGAGGACAGCATCTTTCAGAAATTGCTTCAAGATGCCTACCACGCGGCTGGGCCTGAGGTTGAAGAGCTGCATAATCTCGTTGCCGTCAATGACGGGCTGCAGCAGGCGCTTATAGTCTTTCTCCACAAGGTCGGTGAGCTTGGAGCGCACCATGCGGAAGTTCTCCAGGAAAATCTTCTTCTTCACCTCGTTCTTCGAGGTGATGTCGGCCTCGCAGAGCGTCATCAGGTCGTCAATGTCGTCGCCGGCATCGCTTAGCAGGCGGCGCACGGCAGAGTCTGTCACCACGTCGTCGGCAATTACCTGCGGCCTCATGTGCAGGTCGACAAGCTTCTCAACGTACTTCATCTCGTCCTGCCCTAATGGCAGCTTCAGACGGCGGAATATGGGGGCTACCATCTTGGCTCCTAAGTAGTTGTGGTTGTGGAATGTCCAACCCTGTGCCGCGTCCCAGCGCTTTGACTTTGGTTTGCCTATGTCGTGGAGCAGGGCGGCCCAGCGCAGCCATAGCGAGGCATTGCGCGAGGCCACGTTGTCAAGCACTTCCAGCGTGTGGTAGAAGTTGTTCTTGTGGGCGCGGCCGTTGCGCTGCTCCACTATGTCGAGAGCTGCCACCTCCGGCAGTATGAGCTGCAGCAGTCCAGTGCGCTGCATTTCCACGAAGCCTATGCTGGGCTGCGGCGCCATCATTATCTTGTTCAGCTCTACAGATATTCGCTCGGCGCTGACTATTCTGATGCGCTGGGCCATCTTTTCCAGACCGTCAAGGGTGGCATCCTCTATCTGGAAGTGCAGCTGAGTGGCAAAGCGCACGCAGCGCATCATCCGCAGCGGGTCGTCGCTGAAGGTTACCTCGGGGTCGAGTGGGGTGGCAATGATGCCGTCCTCAAGGTCGGCAAGGCCGTTGAAGGGGTCTACCAGCTGGCCGAAGCGCCCCTTGTTTAGGCAGATAGCCATAGCATTGATGGTGAAGTCGCGGCGGTTCTGGTCGTCCTCCAGGGTGCCGTCCTCAACGATGGGTTTGCGTGAGTCGTGGCTGTAGCTCTCGCGCCGTGCCCCAACGAACTCCACCTCCAGGCTGCCGCACTTTATCTGGGCCGTACCGAAATTGCGGAACACGCTGAGGTGGGCCTGCCTCCCCAGCTTCTTCTTCAGCGCCGAGGCCACGTCAATGCCGCTGCCCACCACAACGACGTCAATATCGTCTGACGGGCGCTCAAGGAACAAGTCGCGAACATAGCCTCCCACCACGTAGCACTCCACTCCGGCCTCGTCGGCTGTCTGGCCTATTAGGCGGAATATGTCGTGAGTGCCGAGCAGCCCGGCAAGTTCGTCGTCGGTGTATAGCTTCATGCGTTATACTGAGCGGTAAGCTCACATATTTTTATAATTACATTCATGGCTTTCTCCATGGACTGTACGGGTACGAACTCGAATGGACCGTGGAAGTTAATTCCCCCTGCAAAGATGTTGGGGCAGGGCAGTCCGCGGAATGACAGCTGTGCGCCGTCGGTGCCGCCGCGTATGGGTTTGACCTTTGGCGACACCCCCGATTCCTGCATGGCTCTCACCACGAGGTCAATGACGTGCATCTGCGGCTCCACCTGTTCGCGCATGTTGTAGTACTGGTCCTTCACTTCCACCGTGACGGTGCCCTCACCGTAACGGTCGTTCATCGTAATGGCACATTGGGCCATGAAGCGCTTGCGCTGTTCGAACTTCTGGCGGTCGTGGTCGCGAATGATGTAGCTCATCTTTGCCTCCTCGGTGCTGGTCTGCATGCCGGTAAGGTGGTAGAAGCCCTCGTAGCCCTCGGTAGTCTCCGGGCGTTCGCTGGCCGGCAGCAGACTTGTAAACTCTGCGGCCAGCAGGCTGGCGTTCACCATCTTGTCCTTGGCATATCCCGGATGCACGCTTATGCCCTTGATGGTAATCTTGGCCTGGGCGGCGTTGAAATTCTCGTACTCCAGCTCGCCCACGTCGCCGCCGTCCATGGTGTAGGCCCACTGGCAGCCAAAGCGCTCCACGTCGAAGTGGTGGGCACCCATGCCTATCTCCTCGTCGGGGTTGAAGGCTATGCGTATGCAGCCGTGCTTCACCTCGGGATGCTCCTTGAGCCATACCATGGCCTGAACTATCTCGGCTATGCCGGCCTTGTCGTCGGCTCCCAGCAGGGTGTGGCCGTCGGTGACGATGATGTCCTCGCCCACATGTCCCTTCAGCTCAGGGAACTTCGAGGGCGACAGGACGATGCCTTCGGAGAGCACAATGTCGCCGCCGTCGTAGCCCTGCACTATGCGGGGCTTGATGTCGGCGCCGGAGCAGTCGGGCGACGTGTCGTAATGCGAGATGAAGCCGATGGTTGGAATATCCTGCGACTTGACGTTTGCGGGAAGCGTGGCATAGATGTAGCCCTTCTCGTCCATCTCAACGTCGTCGAGGCCTTCGCGCTCAAGTTCTTCCTTCAGGTAGCGGGCAAAGACCAGCTGCTTGGCGGTGCTGGGCACGGTCTGGCTGTCCTCGGCCGACTGGGTGTCGTACTGTGTGTAGTTTAGAAAACGTTCTGTTATGTTCATGCCTTTTGGTGTTTTAGTCATAATTGGCTGCAAAAATACACAAAAAAAGCCAAATAAGCCAAACTTTCAGAGGAAAAATAGGCTTGTTGCCCACTTAATTAGTACCTTTGCGGTGAAAATGGCTACCATTATTACTGCGAAAAGGCTGGCTTGCCTTCTTCTACTTGGCTTGTTCCTCGCTGTGGCATGCACGCAGCGGCAGGAGTCTGCTGTGTCATCTCCCTGGCAAGTGGATGCCGACACGGCGAGTGCCTTCGACCTTGACCAGATAGAACAGGCAGGCGAGCTGATAGGACTAACGCTATCCGGCCCCGACACCTACTATGACTATCACGGACGCCACCTTGGCATGCACTACCTGCTGTGCGAGCAGTTTGCGGCCCACATAGGAGTGAGGCTGAGGATGGAGCTTTGCCGCGACACGGCCGAGCTGCTGAGACGACTGTCGGCAGGCGATGCAGACCTCATTGCAATAAAAGTGGACACTACCGACACATTGCTGCCAGGATGGCGGATCGGCAACGGAAAGCAGCTGCTGGCACAGGAACTGACTGCCTGGTACAGGCCGCAGATGATGGAAGAGGCGCGGCTGGCTGAACACCAACTGCTGAACAGGCAGCGAGTGAGCAGGCGCGTAAACGCACCCATGCTGCGGCAGGGAGTGATAAGCCACTACGACGAACTGTTCAAGCGCTACAGCAGGGGAATAGGCTGGGACTGGCGCTTGGTGGCGGCGCAATGCTATCAGGAGTCAATGTTCGACCCCGAGGCAGAGTCGTGGGCCGGGGCTAAGGGATTGATGCAGATCATGCCCTCCACCGCCGACCACTTGGGACTGCCGCGCAGCCAGATAACAGACCCGGAGCAGAACCTGGCAGCCGCCACGCGCTACCTGCACGAGCTGGAGCATGAGTTCATGTATATTCACGACCGCACCGAGCGGCAGAACATGGTGCTGGCAAGCTACAACGGAGGCATACACCACATACGCGACGCAATGCGCCTGGCAGAGCGCGACCACAGGAATGCCCAGCGATGGGACGACGTCAGGCAGTATGTGCTGAGACTAAAGGATCCGCAGTACTATCGCGACACGCTGGTGCACTACGGATACATGAGAGGCAACGAGACTGCCGACTACGTGGACCGCATTAGGGCACGATACCAGCAGTACACAAGGAAGGTAAGGCAATGAGCGGGCGAAGCCCTAAATCATAAATGGTGCAACTATCGCATGAATATTAAACAACCACGGATTTAAGGATTTAAGGGATTTCCGACTCCCCAAAATCCCTTAATCCGTGGTTCAAAAAAAGAATTTGAGTAACTTGAATAAGATGGGAAACGAGAAATACACGCTGATAGCGGACAGCGGAAGCACCAAGACAGACTGGGCGCTGGTGAACAGCTCAGAGAAGCAGGCCTTGAGGGCGAGCACCCAGGGCCTGAACCCTATACACCTGACAGACGAGGCCTTTGTAAGGGTGCTGCGCGAGGAACTGTGCCAGCAGCTCCCTTCACAGACAGGCCCCATAAATGCCGTATGCTTCTATGGCAGCGGCGTTACGCCTGAGCAGGAGGGTAGGGTAGTGGCCTTGCTGCGCTCGGTGTTTTCTGATGCAGGGGAGGTTGAGGCACACAGCGACATGCTTGGGGCTGCCCGGGCGCTGTGCGGCAACGATGAAGGCCTGGCCTGCATTCTTGGCACGGGGGCAAACTCGTGCCTCTACGACGGTGCGCGGATTGTGAGGAACACCCCCGCCCTGGGCTATATACTTGGCGACGAGGGCAGCGGAGCCGTGCTTGGCCGCTTGTTCTTGAACGCTGTCTACAAATATAATATGTACGCAGGCGCGAAGGAAGAGTTTGAGCAGCATACGGGCCTCTCAATGGCCGATGTCATTGACCGCGTATACCGCCAGCCAATGGCAAACAGGTGGCTGGCTTCCCTTTCGCCATATATACACCAGCACCTCTTCCACCCGGAGGTGGAGCAACTTGTGGTGGCCAACTTCCGCTCCTTTATACAGCGGAATATTGTGCCTTACGGCCGCGCCGACCTCCCCCTGAATGCCTTAGGGAGCATTGCCTGGCACTACAGGGAGCAGCTCGCCGTGGCAGCAAAGGAAGAGGGCTACGCCGTTGGGAAAATACTGCGCAGCCCCCTTGATGCCTTAGTCCAGATGGAACAGCTCGGGTAGGGGAATACTGACGGGCGAGTTGTCGGGGTTCACCTCCATCAGGTCGGCCATCATGTCCCACCAGCGCTGTGTCACGGGGTCCACGTTCTCCGTGTCCTGCGAGTTGCCCTCCTTTGTACACTCCTGGTAGGCGAAGAGAATGTTGGTGTCGCGGTCCCAGTAGATGCTGTAGTTCTGTACGCCCTGTTCCTTGATCATCTTCACCAGCTCTGGCCAGATGGCGGCGTGGCGCTTCTGGTATTCCTCCTCGCAGCCCGGCTTGAGGAACATCTTGAATGCAAATCTTTTCATCGTCTGTTTGTTGTTTGAGTAGATAAACACTAATATTTTTTTTAACCACGGATTAAGGGATTTTTGGGATTTGCTTCTTCCACTACTATGTTCCGATGTTTGATTGTTTCGGATTACAGCGGCTAAAGCCGCGATTCTCAGAGACGTAAAATCCGTGTAATCTGTAGATTGCGGCTTAATCACCAAGTTGTGGAATCCCATAAATACTTAAATCCGTGGTTGTATTATTATGTGCGATGTTGTATTACTTATCAATTATTGTCTATTGTTTCATGAAGTACCCCAGTTTGTAGAGCTTGAATATTCTGAGCGAGGGGTGCTTGCCGCACAGGTTGCGGCGCTCCAGTTTTCCGAAGAGCCGGTGCCAGAGGCGTATGAGCCAGCGCACGGCACCAAGGTGTATGCCCTCGACAAAGGTGAGCATCTGCGAGTAGCCGCGCAGCTCGTTGCGAAACTGGTGCAGCGTGCGCAGGCCCTCCTCCGTCTTGCTAACGAAGCTGTCGTTGTCCTCGAAGGTAAGGAAGCCTAAAGGATTTTCCTGATGGTTGATGGCTATGTCGGCCTCGCGCAGATGCCGCCCGAAGAGCACGTCCTCGTAGCCGTATTTACGGAAGTTTTCGTTGAAGGGGTGGGCAAGCATCACCTTGCGGCTCACCAGGAAGTTGCATGTGTGGAAATGCTGGTAGGGCCGCTTCCTGCGCTGTCCGGCGGTATGCTCATTCTGTGTAGCCCACTCGTATTTATAGCGAAGGCACCAGCTTTTGTCGCTTTTCTTCACTCGGTATCCGCCGTATACCACGTCGCCGCCGGCTTCAAGATATGAAACGAGGAAGTAGCTGCTAATGATACTCATGTCGCAGTCTATGAATAGCAGCCACTCCTTGGTGGCTTCGCGGGCCAGGAAGTTGCGTATCGCGGCGCGGCCCACGTTAGTGCCGCGGTCTATGAAACGGCAGCGGGGATGCCGCTCCACCTCGCGGCACAGCTCCACCTTGGTGCGGTCGGGCGAGCCGTCGTCGGCAACTATTATCTCGTAGTCAAGGCCGCTTATCGCCGTCGCCTGTGCACTCAGCTCTGCCACAAGCTCGCGGCAGTCGCCGTTGTATGTAGGTATTAGTATTGACAGTTCTGTCTTCATTTCAGCCCCAAAAGTACACAAAAAACTTTAAACCGGGAAACAAAAAGGCAGAAAAGTTTCAAGGAAATTTGCGAAAAATCCATCATTCTATCACTATGAAGTGCAACTGACTGCTGGATAGTCAGTTGCACTTATGATAGATTCTATGATAGATTCCGCTCCCTGACGAGGTACTCCATGCCTTTCACCGAGCGGCGGCGCTGAATGCCCTCAAGGTTTGCGAGCATTCGGCCGAAGGCAATGATGTTGGGGCGTCGCAGGGATGAGCCGACGGTCTTCCTCAGTCGCTCGGAGATGGCAGCGGCAGTGAGCCACTCGCCCGTGGCCTCGTCGTCGGCTATGGCAAAGTACTCATGGAAGAACTGCTCTGCCGGACTCCTCAGCTGGTACTTGCGGTTGTGGTGCATGATGAGCTGGGTCTCGCGCTCGTCAAACCAGTAAGGCTCTCCCTGTTCGATAAGTGCCTGTGCCTGAGCGTATATCTGCTCGTGGTTGGGCCGCGTGCTGACGTCTATGGGACCTGTCAGCTCCACGCCTATGAAGCGGCGGTTGCCGGAGGGGTCGGCCAGCACGTCGGCCATGTTGGTGGTTGCTATGAACGAGGCTAAGCGGGGAAAGTCCTCTATGTGCTTGCCGTAGGGTCGCTTGGCCTTTACGCGCGCCAGCTGGATGATGTTCTTCAGGAATCCTTCCTGGGTGCGGGCACTGATCTGGTTGAACTCGTCAAGGTTGATGAGCAGCATCTGGCTCATGGCCTGCAGCACGGGGCGCTTCTCGTCGAGCGAGAGGTTGTCGGTATAGCCCCATTGCAGCTCTTCGGGCAGCAGCGAGCGGCAGAAGGTGGACTTGTTGTAGCCCTGGCTGGAGATGAGCAGCGGAGCCACCGAGTTGCCGTAGCGGCGGTTCAGCCCCTTCCATTGTGCCACCATTGCCAACAGCCAGGTGCGGAACCAGCGGGGCCAGTTGGCATTGTCGGTGGGCACGGTCTGTGCCAGCCGCCCAATATGGTCGCGCCCGTCCCACTTGGAGTGAAGCTTGAACAGATAGTCGTCAATAGGGTTGAACTGGCGTATCTTATCAGACATGACGAAGCGCTTCACGTCCTTGTCCCATACGTCCATGCCGGCAAGGCGCGCATCGGTGGTGAAGCCGTTGATGACGCGGTCGCTTACGGGCTGCCACTCATGGAACCATGTGCTGTTTGGACGGTATTCCGTATAGCCCATGACGGTGTTGTAGCGGAAAACATACCGCTCCTGCAGGTAGCTGATGTACTGGTGAGTCTCGCGGCTAACGCTGCCCTCGTCGCCGTTCATGCGGCGGTCGGGGGAGGTCTCCTCGTATACCGAGGCAACGATGGCGCGCACACGCTCTTCACCGAAGGGCTGTACGGGCTTGTAGCGATAGCGTGCCCAGATGTGTATCACGGCCTCCTCCTGCGGCACCCCGGTCTTGCACAGCTGGCGGCTTACCTCCGTGACGAGGGCATTATCGTCGGTAGGCCCTGTGGCGTTGGCCAATACTTTCCTCACGGCTTTCCTGTACATATTCTCATAGTGACTGTAGAGGTCGTAGCTGCCGTTGAGCTGCTCGCCTACATGTGCCTGTGCTGAGGGCGATGCCATCTCGGCCGTTATGCTGAACGGCACTGCCTTGGGGTTGTAGAGGGCGTCGGGGTCGAGCGTCATGCGGAATCCTGACGTCACTGTAGGCACGGCATCCTCCGGCTTTACGCTAAGTAGGGCATGGTAGGTGGGCTGCAGTACGGAGAATGCCGCCTGGAGGAATTGGTTGGCATCGGCCTCGTTAGCGGGCAGCGTGCCGTCGGGCCGGCTTACCAGCACCAGGAGCTTCACGCTCTCCTCGCTGCTGCCCACGAAGGCTGCCAGAGTAGACGGCATGGCCATGGCCAGCCGCTTCACCTGTTCACGCTCCTGCCGGGTGCGCAGCTTGCGTATGCTAAGCAGCAATATGCCGTTCATGGTTTTCATGCTGATGTTGTCATTGTCGTCGCGGGTAAGCTCGGCCGAGGGGTAGACCTTCGGCAACTTGTACATCAGCGGGTACATAGTGGCCTGAAAGCCGCCTTTCAGGAACTGGCGCAGGTTGCCAACGTCGTTGCTCTTGGTGTCGGTCTTGACCCGCTCCATGAAGGTCTCGATGGCTTTCATGGAGATGTGGGTCCTGTTCTTATTGTCCTTTCGGATAAGGGTGAATTTCATAGCGTTATTCTTTTTTTATGTAAAGGATTGATTCATGAATTTCAGGCTGGGGGTTTTGCATTTCTACAGGCAGGAAACCAATGGTTTCTCTATAGGAAACCGATGGTTTCCCTATGGTAGACGGAAGGCAACCTGTGGGGTGGGGTAGCGTAGGGCTATGCCGGCGGGAAATAGTAGCCCTCTTCAAACTTGTCGAAGTGCACGCAGTCGGCATAGCCGTAGTGTTCGAACAGCCGCCTTATCATCTCCTGCTGATAGGGCTTGAGGGGGCGCTCGCCGCGCATGTACTCATAGTAGTAGCGCTTGCCTGAGAGCATGTTGGTCATCTGCTTGCGCATAACGGTGAAGTCTTTCTTGAGCACTTTACTGTAGATGGTTGTAAATCCGAGCGCAAAGGATACCGGCTGGGCAGAGGCAAAGTGGCGGCAGGTGCCGTCAATGAGCGCATTGGGAGTGATGCAGCGGGTGAAGGTGAGGTCGCTTGGCGACAGCTGCCCAGCCTGCCAGCGGAGGCAGGTCTCGCGGAGGGGGCATTCACGGTTGAAGCAGAGGTGCCATTTGCTTGGCACGTCGGCCCATTTCAGTTCTGGCTTCATGTTGTTTGTCATGTTAAAGATTATGTTTGGAATTACACTACAAAGATAAGCAAAAAATTCCGAATAAGCAATGCGTTTAACTCTTTTTTAACAAAAAATCTATCATTCTATCACGCAATCTATCATACTTGTATTTTTCTCTATTTCAAAAAGTTAAAAACAAAAATGATAGAATGATGGATTTTTCTCAAAATTTTTAAGAAGTATTCTTATTGGTTTTGCCAAGCCCCCATTGCTGGCTGTCAGCAAAGCCTTTCTGCCGATGATGGAAGTAAAAAATGGCTGTTTGTTTGGCTATTTTGCAAAAAAGGGCTACCTTTGCAAAAAATAAAGAGGTAACAAGCAATATTTATGGCAGCAAGAAGGTATCCCATAGGCATCCAGACTTTCTCCGAGATGATAAGGGGAGGCTACGTATATGTAGACAAGACCGACCTTGTGTGGCATCTGACCGACTATGCCAAGTACATATTTCTGGCCCGTCCGCGCCGCTTTGGAAAGTCGCTGCTCTCCTCCACACTACATTCTTTTTTTGCGGGTGAGCGCGAGTTGTTCGAGGGGCTGAAGATAATGAACTTGGAGCAGGAGTGGCGGCAGTATCCCGTCATTCACTTAGACCTTAGCGGGGCGAAGCACTTGCCGGTGCAAGGGGTAAGGGAGGAGCTGTACAGAATAATAAAGCCATATGAGAATGTGTTTGGCAACGATCCTGATGAGACCTCTCCGGGCATGCGTTTTGCGGGAGTGGTCAACCGGGCCTACGAGCAGACAAAGAGTCAGGTAGTTGTTATCATTGACGAATACGATGCACCTTTGCTCGACGTGCTTCATGATGACGGGCGGCTTGCCGATATGCGCGAGGTGATGCAGGAATTCTACCAGCGGCTGAAAATGCTTGAGCCGAAGCTGAAGTTCTGCTTCATCACCGGCATTACCAAATTCTCACAGCTGAGCATTTTCTCTACCATAAACAACCTTAAGAATGTGTCAATGCTACCTCGGTTCGCATCAATATGCGGCATAACGGAAGAGGAGGTGAAGACAAACCTTGCAGAGGATGTAAGACAAATGGGGATTACAATGGGTTGCGCCAGCAAGGATATGTTTAAGAAGATAAAGAATCATTACGACGGTTACCATTTCTCTTGGAAATCTGAAGACATATACAATCCCTACAGTCTTATTAATGCCTTTGCCGACGGAATGTTGGATGAATACTGGTTTGACAGCGGCACGCCAACGTTCCTAATCCGCCAGATGAAGCATTTCCGCACCGACATCACCTCGCTTGACAGTCTGGAGGTGCCTTCCAGCGCCTTCGACAAACCCACGGAAGCCATGACAACGGCATTGCCCCTGCTTTACCAGAGCGGCTACCTTACTATAAAAGACTATGAACGCGAGTCGGACACCTACACTCTCGGCATCCCCAACCAGGAAGTCAGAGTGGGCTATACCGAGGGACTGCTACCGGCATACGTAGGTCTTGACGGCAGCGACGTGCAGACAGGCTTTGCCCTGAAGTTCTGGCGCTCCCTGAAGAAGGGCGACCTCAACCAGGCCATGCTCAACATGCAAAGCTACCTGGCCGGCATACCCTACGTAGAAGGCTTCAAGAAGAAGCTTGAGGCGGTGGCGAATGCCGAGGGGTTCTACGAGTATACGCTCTATCTTATCTTCTCCATGCTCAACGTCTACGTCAAGACACAAGTGAAATGCGCCGGAGGACGTGCTGATGTCATAGTATGGATGCCCGACACTATATATATTATTGAGCTGAAGGTGAACGGAACCGCCAAAGAAGCCCTTGCCCAGATCAGCGATAACGGCTATGCGCTGCCCTATCTCCAGGACGGCCGGAGGGTTATGGCTGTAGGCGCCAGGTTTGACAGCCAGGAGCGCAACATCACGGAATGGGTCTCATGCCAGCTTAATCAGTAGCAGCCTCAGAGCATTTTCTGTGTAAGGGAAAGAAGAAAATGGCTGTTTGTTTGGCTATTGAACAAATTTGTTGGTAGGTGTGCAATAAAATCATGCCCCACAGCGTTAATAAGAGAAAACGAAGAAATGGCAGAAAAGAAAGACGGCAAAGTAAAGGTCATAGACCTAAGACAGATATTCAAAAAAATAAAAGAGCGGAAAAAGACATACATAATAACTTTACCTATTGTAATGGTGGTGTCTTATCTGCTTATCCTTTGTGTACCACGCTACTACACAACTACCATGCGCTTGGCTCCAGAGGTAAGTAACGCCAACGTGGGGGGAGGGACACTAAGCTCCATTGCATCATCGTTTGGATTTGATATTGACAATGTGCAAACCAGCGATGCCATTAATCCTATGTT
The DNA here is from genome assembly GCA_017455495.1 of Prevotella sp. Taxonomy (GTDB): domain Bacteria; phylum Bacteroidota; class Bacteroidia; order Bacteroidales; family Bacteroidaceae; genus Prevotella. Next base: position 4,034 of record JAFTAR010000060.1, on the reverse strand, counting down.
GTATCCTGACCTGATGAGTGACAATGGATTCGTAGCAAAATTTTTCAATGTTCGTGTTACCAATAAAGATGGCTCCATTAGCACTACTTATTTCGACTATTTGAAGCACCACACAAAAGCACCGTGGTGGTCTGTGCTGATGTCAAAGCTGACAGGTCTTTTCTCAACGCCTCCACAGCCATCTGCAGCTCAAGGCGATGGAAGTTTCGACCCATATACCGTATCTTTGTATGAGGAGGGGGCAATGAATGCAATACGTGGTAACGTAAAGATGGATTTTGACAAAAAAACTGGTATAATATCTGTTAGTGTTACCGATCAAGACCCGCTTATATGCAAATCCATCGCCGATACAATGCGTGTTTTCCTTCAGGACTTTATTACCAGCTACCGCACCAATAAAGCCCGTGTTGATGTGGGCTACTATGAGACTATGGTTAATGAGGCACGACATGAATACGACTCAATACGCCACGCATACTCCCGGTTTGCTGATTCAAACAATAATGTGGTGTTGCAGAGCGTGAAAAGCCGTATGGAGGATATGGAAAACGAGATGCAGCTAAAGTATAATGCCTATACCACTTTCAGTGCCCAGCTACAGAATGCTCAAGCTCGCGTACAGGAGTGCACACCGGCCTTCACTCTGCTTCAGGGTGCTTCTATTCCCAACAGGCCCGCAGGCCCTAAGCGAGTCGTGTTTGCTGTAGCTATGGCTATTGTTGCATTCTTAATAATCTCTCTGTACGAAATCAGGGATATTATTTTTAAAGAAGACGAATAAGGACTTCTCAAATGCATAACATACCCATTGCAGACAGCGCAGTCAAGTCAAAGCGTATAGCTTCAAACACCGTTGTTCTTTTTGTACGGATGTTTGCCGTTATGGTTATAAATTTGTATGCAGTGAGAGTAATCTTGCGAGCATTAGGCGAAGTGGACTATGGGCTGTTTAATACAATATCAGGTGTGGTATTGACAAGTTCTTTCCTGGTAACTACTCTTGCCGTTTCTATTCAAAGGTTCTATTCCTACGCACTTGGCGAACATAATAACGAGCGACTATCTCATATCTTTACGGCAAGTACAAACATTATCTTGGTTCTTACACTGCTCCTAATAGTAGTTCTTGAAACAATTGGTATATGGTTTGTGGAAACACAACTAACAATTCCGTCAGACAGAGTTACAACGGTCCACTGGCTATTTCAGTTTTCCATATTGACACTTACTTTCTCTTTTATGCAGGTCCCATATACTGCTGCAATATTTGCTCATGAGCGAATGGGGGCGTTTGCCGTTGTGTCCTTGTTAGAGTGTCTGGGACGTCTGTTGGTGGCTTTGCTCATTGGAAAAGTCGTGACATCCGACGGATTGTTGTTCTATGGTGCAGGTCTGCTTGTCGTTGCCTTTCTTGTGTTTACTGCCTATGCAACCTATTCTCGCAGCTATTTTGCAGAATGTCACTATGCCAGTGCTGTAGACAGAAAACTTTACAAGGAACTTCTTTCGTTCTCGGGATGGACTACTTACAGTGCTATTTCGGGCATGTCAATAGTGCATGGCAACACCATTCTGCTAAACATCTATTTCGGGCCGGTGGCAACAGCATCGTATGCCATTGCGAACCAGATACACAACGCCATTACAGCCCTTGGCAACAGCATAGCCATTGCCTTCCGCCCGGCAATGGTGAAATCATATGCTGAGAAGGCTTACTCCTATCTCGACAAACTGTTCTATGTCTGCAACAAGTCTTTACTCTATCTGCTGCTATGTGTGTCAGTGCCTTTGATTTTAGAGATGCCCATTATACTTAACTGGTGGCTGGCAGGAGCATCGGCAGAAATGACTCTGTTCTCGCGTCTTTTTGTGGTGTTCATGCTGCTGCTGATAATGCAAAACCCAATAACAACCATCATACAGGCATCTGGTGAAATCAAGTACTACACGCTTCTTGTAGATAGCATAATTCTTCTCTGCCTCCCCCTCACTTGGATGCTATATCATTTTGGTGCACCAGGCTACAGCTGTTTTCTAGTTATGCTGTTTGTATTCTGCATTGCCCATGCGGTGAGACTTGTATGTCTGCACCGCCAATATCCCACATTCTCCTACATGAAATATTTACAGCAGATAGTCTTGCCTGGCGGTGTAGTATGTGCATTGTCGCTTAGTACGGCATGGTGGCTGCACAGGCATATTGACACGTCTGTAGCCGAATTCTTCACGGTGGTGGCTGTGACTCCAATAGTGACCCTTTTGGCAGCATACGCCATAGGACTGACACGACAGGAGAGAGAGATGCTGAACACTTACACAGCAAGGCTGTTCAAACGTAAAGGCTTATGATAACAGGCTATATCGTCATAGTGCTCTTTCTTCTCACTTCAATTATGGCTCTTTTGGAGCGGTATTTCGGGGTGTATAAATGGTATGCATATTTCATCCTTGGCGTGGTGCTCGTCCTTGTTGCTGGACTTAGGGAAGTAGGAATTGACCCTGACTCGCTAAACTACGAATACACTTTTCTGAACCACGACAGCTCATCGTCATCTATAACAGATAACTTGGAGATGTCTTATCTGCTGATTTCGTCACTTCTAAGTGCTTTTACGAACGATGTACACTTTCTGTTTCTCTTCTATGCATTTCTTGGCCTGACATTCAAGTTCATTGCTCTCCGACGACTCACAGAGTTCTGGTTCCTGGCAGTCACAGTGTATATAAGCTACTATTTTATTTCACATGAGATGATGCAGATTCGTACAGCCGCTCTTTCAGGACTGTTTCTGCTATCACTCTACTATCAGGGCGAAGGTCGAAGGCTGACTGCATTCCTGCTTATTCTCGCCGGGTCGTTTTTCCATTATTCCGGTTTAATGCTGTTACCACTTTTATTTCTTTCCTCAGACTACATGCCGCTGAAACGGCGTCTCCTATGGATGGCTTTACTGCCAGCATCCTACGTCGTTTTTTTCTTGGGCCTCAGTATTTTGCTGGCACTAGACATCCCGTTTATAGGGGCTAAACTCATGACCTACCAGCAAGAAGAAGAAAGTGGCATCGGTGTGGGATATGTCAACGTTTTCCGTCCCCTGCACCTCTTCTCCATTGCCCTAATGGTCTATCTTATGATTTTCTACGACACCATCTTCAAAAAGAGCAAATACTTTACACTGCTGTTGAAAGTGTTTATCCTTGGCTTGTGCTCATATGAGATTTTTGCTTTCCTACCCGTCCTTGCACAGCGCGTCAATATGTTGCTACTTGTCGTCACCATTCCTTTGTACACATATATCTGCTACACCATACGACCTTTTTGGGCGGCAATTATTCTTGTGATAGCTGTGGCTTTCGTGTATCTGAATTATGCCTTGCCACTGATAAACACTTTCATTATTTGGAACGGATAGACATATTGTTTTATTATAGGATCTATGATTACGCGGCTATTAAGATACATAACCATAAGGCTATACACCATCTGGCTACGTCCAAGGTTTTCTCATTTTGGCAAGAAAAGCCATATAGGATGGCGGGCCATGAAATTGGTGGGGCTGAAATATATTTCCATTGGCGACGGGACATTTATCACTGCAGGCATTCAACTGACTGCTTGGGACTTGCACAATGGCCAATATTATACGCCGTCAATAGTTATCGGAAACAGATGCGAAATACGGGAAAACTCACATATCACGGCTATCAACAGCATTACCATTGGCGACAACCTACTGACGGGAACCAACGTGCTGATTACTGACAACAGTCATGGTCAGAGTACTCGTGAACACATGAGCCTGCCTTTTGCGCAACGCCCTCTCTATTCCAAAGGTCCCGTTATCATTGGCAACAACGTGTGGTTAGGAAACAACGTATGTGTGATGCCTGGCGTTACCATTGGAGACGGGGCCATAATAGGAGCCAATAGCGTGGTGACACACGATATCCCTGCCTACGCCGTTGCAGCTGGAATCCCGGCAAGGGTCATCAAACAGTTATAAGGACATGCCAAGAAGCAAAGAAGAAGC
>JAFTAR010000059.1 GCA_017455495.1 Prevotella sp. | reverse complement strand
TTTGAGGTTTGAGATTTGAGATTTTGCCTTGTGGTCGGGCAGGAACAGCTCCTCACGGAATGGCACGCCATAGGCCTCCACCTCTTCGCGCGTCATGGGCAGCGAGGGCTGGAACTGTCCGTAGAGGCCGCTCTTCTCAGGCACGGGAATCTCCCAGATGCGGAAGAAGCCCAGCACGTGGTCTATGCGGTAGGCATCGAAATATTCGGCCATCTTGCGGAAGCGGCGCACCCACCACAGGCATCCGTCGCGCAGCATCTCGTCCCAGTTGTAGGTGGGGAAGCCCCAGTTCTGACCGTCCTCACTGAAGGCATCGGGCGGTGCTCCGGCCTGTCCGTTCAGGTTGAAGTAGCGTGGCTCGGCCCTCACGTCGGCACCGTCGCGGTTGACACCGATGGGTATGTCGCCCTTCAGGATGACACGCTGCTGGCGGGCATGCTCGTGGGCGGCACGCATCTGCTGGTCAAGCAGGTACTGGACGAAATACCAAAAGGAAGCCTCACCCCCGGCCCCATTCCCGCTATCGCGCCTACCCGTAGCCTTTCTCCCTGGGAGAGGGGAGTATATAGACCCGTCAGGCCACTGATGGAAATCGGCCGTACCATACTTGTCACGATTTAAGCAGTAATGTGAGTAGGGCTCCAGCCACTCCTTGTTCTGCTCCACAAAGTCCTTGTAGGCCTTGGTGCGCTTTGTGCGGGTGCCCTCCTGGGCGAATAGTTCACGCAGGTACTCCATCTTGGCAGCGAACATGCGCTCATAGTCTATCTGCGGCAGGGCGTTCAATTCCTGGCGCAGCTGCTCGTAATAGTTGCTACGCTCCTCATCTTTTAACTGGGGCAGCTGGCGCAAGTCCATGTATTGTGGGTGCAGGGCGTAGATGCTGATGGCGTTGTAAGGGTAGCTGTCCTGCCACGAGCCGGTGGAGTTGGTGTCGTTGATGGGCAGTATCTGCAATATGCGCTGCCCCGTCTTGGCACACCAGTCAACCATGAGCTTCAGGTCACCGAAGTCGCCCACGCCGAAGCTGCCCTCCGAGCGTAGCGAGAACACGGGGATGACGGTGCCGGCACCCTTCCACGGATAGACGGGGAAGAAGGCCTGCGGCAGTTCGTAGACAAACACGTCGCCTTTCTGCACACCAACGTCGGGAATCTCCACGAAGCGGTTGTCGCCCGACTCCCAGACTGTCTCGCCCACCACAAACTTAAACTCAAAGCGGCCCGGCAGGCGGTCGGCATCAAGGCTCACCACCCACTCGTGGCATTCATGTTCAGCCATAGGTATGGCCTTGTCAATATCCCAGCCGCCAAGATATGTAGGAGCGCCGACAATGGCCAGACACTCGTTCTGGCGCAGCTGTGGGGCACGCACTTTCAGCCGGATGGTACGCTCAAACTCGCTCTTTGTGCTCATCTGACGCTCGCGAGCCATCACACAGTCTGTGAAGGCCGAGGTGTAAAGGTAGGCATCCTCCGGGATGTCAAGCCAGTGGTCATAAACCACATAGCGGGAGCCGTTCTTGGCAGCCAGCTCCAGGCGGTGAGGCTCTGCCAGCCATTCCGTCCTCATAACCTGTTCACCACGGCACACACTATAGTAGTAGTCGAAATAGTCGGGATGCTTAGAGCTGGTAAGCTCGCAATACCAGTGCTGCCCGTCGTTTGTCTGCATGGGGCAGCTATCCGTAGCGCCGCCGTTGCCTATGATGTTCACTACTAACTGCTCGCCAAACGTGGTCTGATAGTCTACATGGAATAGGATTTTCATAATCGTTTGTTTTTAGTCTGTCACAAAAGTAGCATTTTTCCCGTCTCAGAGCAATGCTTTCCAACGAGAATAAAGGCCAAGAAAAGCGCAAACGTTTGCATCGCTACTAAAGAAAAATGCGGCGAAATTTGGCTGGAAGCTATACTTTTCGTACCTTTGCACCGTTGGCTACCAATGTAATGCAAAAATATGACGATGAAAAGATTATTGACAGCGATGCTGCTGACTGCCTTGACGCTGACCGCCATGTCGTGCAGGGCAGGAAATAACGGCACCCCTGTGGTTACGACCGACTCAGCCGTTGTGGCCGAGCCGGTGGTTGAGGAGCACCACCTGAGCCTGCTTTTTGCCGGCGACCTGATGCAGCACGGACCGCAGATAAAGGCGGCGCAGCGCCATGACGGCAGCTATGACTACAGCGAGTGCTTCGCACGTGTGAGGGAGGAAATTGAACGGGCCGACGTGGCTATTGCCAACCTGGAGGTGACGCTGGGTGGCAAACCCTACACGGGCTACCCGCAGTTTCGCGCTCCCGACGACTACCTTAGAGCATGCATTGATGCAGGCTTTGACATACTGACCACAGCCAACAACCACTGCTGCGACAGCCACCGCGCCGGCCTGGAGCGCACCATAATGATGATGGACTCGCTGGGCGTACTACATCTCGGCACCTATATTAATAATAATGTACGCGAAGAGACATATCCCTTCCTCCTTGAGAAGAACGGGCTGCGCGTGGTGCTGCTCAACTTCACCTACGACACCAACGGCATCCCTGTAGAGGCTCCCAATGTGGTGAACCTCATTGACACCGTGCAGATACGTGCCGACCTGGAGCGGGCACGACAGATGCAGCCCGATGTCATCATAGCCCTGCCTCATTGGGGCATAGAGTACCAGCAGCTGCCATCGCAGGAGCAGCGCACGCTGGCAGAGTGGCTCATTGACCACGGCGTAGACCATGTCATTGGCGGCCATCCGCACGTGGCACAGCCCTTGGAGCTATCTGATGACAGTCTGCACTTAGTGGCCTGGTCTATGGGCAATGTCATCAGCAACCAGTCGCGCCCCAACACCTATGGCGGCTACATGGTGCGCCTTGACTTGACGAAGGTGACCACCGGCGACGAGAGCCGTACACGCCTCAGCGACTGCGGCTATACGCTCTACTGGGTGAGCCGTCCGCCTGACAACGGCAACCGCCACAACTACCGCATATTGTCCATTGACGAACCTGACTCCCTTCTCACCGGCACTGAGCAGCGCCTGCGCTACAACATCCGCGCCAGCATGCGCCGCCTCATGGAGCGCCACGCCAAGGGCATCAGGGAGTATCCCTTCTGACCTTCTCGTAGAGTTGGAAAACTCAAACAACTTGAACTGCCAAAAATAGTTAGAGAGCCAATGTGCATCGCAGAAGAAAGTAAAACTGGATATGAAGATCCAAGATGGGTAGAGAAGAGTAATTCAATTAAAACTCGTGATAATGATACCTGTCAGCTCTGCCATGCTATTAATCCGACTATAGAAGGTGGATTGTTTGTCCAGCAAGGGGACTATGAAACCCTTCATCAGTATTTTACTGATGATAGCATTTATCAGATACACGTTATAGAATATGGTTTTCCCATCAATTTCAAATTTTCTTATGGCTTTCATTTGGCAATGCCAAGATTAAACGTGCACCATAAATTATATTATAGGAACCGAAAATTATGGGATTATCAGGATGATTGTTTAGTAACTCTTTGTGAGCATTGTCACCATTATCTACACTCATTACAAAGTATTCCTGTTGTTGAAGAGTTAATGAATGGTCAAACTATACTTGTAGAGGAAGTTCAGCCAAAGCCTTATCAGGTAGACCATACTGATTTAGGAGCATTTCGTCCTTTTGCATTGGTTAAAGAAAATACATGGGGAGTAGGATTAAGTGGGCAGTCCTTAGAGGATTTTAGACGAGCGAAGAGTGAAAATAAGAAATGGTATGATTACTACAATGTATTAGATGATAATGTTGTTAAGGTGGAATGTATGTTCGTTGGAGATTCGCGCTTTAATAACAATCATACAAAAGAAGAAGCAAGAGTTGTTTCAAGTTTTATAGTTAAAGATTTTCTTGAGAACTTTATGAGAATGAGAATTGTCAAGAAAGATGAACTGTAGAGAGTATTGGCATGCTGTCTGTTTATACAAAGGCTTTGCACTACTAAGCGTTATCTCTACAAATGTACTTCTCAATCTTCTCTATGAGTTGCCGTGTAGGTTCTATCTTCGGAGCAATGTCTTTTTCCGTGGCATTATACGTACAGTTGTAGTCTGCCTTTTCGCGCAATCCTTGTAAACGTGAATAATGCTTTCCTTCCTCAATAGTGAAAATGCCCGTTGTAACGTAGTGTTGTCCGAAGGCACCGACTGCTCCACGATGAGAGCCTACACTATACCCGTCATGGATGAGCAATGCCGAGACTGCGTGGAACAATGAGTAGTAAAGGCGATTTGCTACGTTGTCCCAGTAGCCTGCATTGCAAAGTAAAGGAATCTGGTTGAAATTGTTGTGGCATTTCTCCAGTTGCAGATGTACAACAGTACGGCGCTCTTCATCGTTAAGACTCATACCATGACAATTTTGTCGTGTTCTACATTTTTATGGAAGGGAAGGAACGAAATAGACTCCCACTCACGCTTGGTGTAAAGCTGTGGACTGATGAGCTCACCGATATTCCAGCCTAACAGAGTAAAGGGGAATGACACGTCATCATAATCACTGTCAGAGATTTCTGGCTTGTCAAGCAGAATGAGCAAGTCCCAGTCGCTGCCTTTATGGGCATCGCCACGAGCCTGCGAACCATAGAGCAAAAGTGTGCTCCTTGGCGGGAGTACTGTCTTTGCTACCTGCTTGATACAGTCAATTATCTCTGTCCTGTTCATTTGTTTTTCTGGTTTCGGTGCAAAGATACACAATCGTTTCCAAATGACAAAATTTCATCAATAAAACTTATCTTCTTTTCTAAGAATGGCAGTAGATGAACTCTGCTGTTCTGCCTATGCAAACAGTCCTCGCACAGCAAACCAGCAGTGCATAAGGAAGGTGCTGACATGGCCGTAGTGGTGAACCATGATTCGGTAGCGCTCGCGCAGCGAGTCGCGGTGGTGGCGTGTGGTTGTGCCTTCCTCCAGGTAGTTAGCCACTACAATACCTATATTATATAATGGCAGTGAGAGGCGGTCGGCCTCGCGCATAACGCGGATACACCAGTCCACGTCGGCCGAATATTTGTATTGCGTGTCGTACTGTAGGTTCTTGGCCACGTCGGTACGGGCGTAGAATGCCTGATGGCACACCAGCATGCCGTGGCGGAAAGAGCGCCAGGTGAGCTTTACGGGCGGTTGTAGGCGGCGCGGATGCAGAAAGCGGCCCTCAGCATCAACGATGTCGGTGTTGCCATAGAGCACGGCGGGCAGCTCGCCGGTGGGCAGCTCGTTCAGGTGGCAGCGGCGGGCCACCTGTTCCAGCGTGTCGGCAGCAGGGAAGCAGTCGCCCGCGTTCATATATAGTATATAGTCGCCCGATGCCTGAGTCAGGCCCTTGTTCATGGCATCGTAGATGCCCTCGTCGGGCTCCGAGCGCACAATGACCTTGTGGCCGTTGTCTGAGGAGTCGCTCTGAGCCTTATACTGTTGAACCATGCTGAGCGTGCTGTCTGTAGAGGCACCGTCAATGATGAGGTGCTCCACATCAGCGTAGGTCTGACGAGCCACGCTGTCAAGGGTGCGCTGCAATACGGCAGCTGCATTGTAGGTTATAGTTACTACACTGAACTTTACCATCTTGGTGTTGTGTTACGAAGTGCAAAATTACGTCTTTTATTCCAAACAGCCAAACATGTGGAAGTCTTTTAGATTGACTTGCGTCAAGAGAAGTATGTTTTTATGCACTTTTGTGGCGAAAAGTGTTGCGGGGTTGGGCTTTTAGTCGTACCTTTGCATCGTCAAAAGGTTAATAGATTGTTTTAGGTTAGTAGTAATATTTATAGTTTTAGGTTTTTAGTTATTGGTAAAAGAAAGTTTTCAACTGTAGGATAACAGGAGGCGGCTGTGAAGCTCCCTTTTAAACTTTCAAATTTTTAGTCCTATTGTGGGACTGAAAATTTCTTTAAGAGAAAAGGATTTTTAGTTAAACATAGGCTTGTAAGCACTGCGGCTCGTGAGGGTCGCAGTGTTTCGTTGAATAAGTTTTTTTGTTGTTTTCTTTGCCAGAGAGAAAATAATGGCTACCTTTGCAGGTGCTATGATTAGAAAACTATTCTTTACCGTCGTTTTGTTCTGCGCTGCCGCCGGTGCTGTGGCTCAGTCGCAGTTTGGCGAGAAGCCCCGCCTTGTTGTAGGCGTTGTTGTAGACCAGATGCGTTGGGACTACCTTAGCCGCTACTACGACCGCTTTGCCCCTGACGGCGGACTGCGCCGCCTGATTGACCAGGGCTTCTCGTGCAACAACTGTCTCATAAACTATGTTCCCACCACCACTGCCATTGGCCACACTTCGGCCTATACTGGCTCGACGCCGGCTCTTCACGGCATCTGCGGCAACAACTTCTTTGTAGACGGACATAAAGTATATTGTACGCGCGATGACAGCGTGCAGCCCGTTGGTGCCAACGATGACAAGGGGCGCATGTCGCCTCGCCTGCTGCTGGCTACAACCATTGGCGACCAGCTGCGGCTGCACACCGACTTCCGTTCGCGTGTGATAGGCATTAGCTATAAGGACCGTGCCGCCATCCTGCCTGCCGGCCACAGCGCCAATGCCGCCTACTGGCTCAGCCTGAAGCAGCCCGTGCAGTTTATCACCAGCACCTACTATATGGCAGAGTTGCCGCAGTGGGTGAAGCAGTATAACCGCCTGCTCGCCGGAAACGCCAGCGTGCAGGCTGCCGGGAGCGACATTGGTCTGAGGGCCGAGTGCGGCACCGTGATAACAGACATGGCCATTGCTACTTTGGAAGGCGAGCAGTTGGGCAAGGGCGATGATACCGACATGCTGTGCGTGAGCTACTCGCAGACCGACGTCATAGGCCACCGATGGGGCACCCGCGGCGAGCACACCGACGAGGCTTACCTGCAGCTGGACCGCGACCTTGGCCGTCTGCTCAGTGCCTTGGACAGCCATGTGGGCGAGGGCAACTACTTGCTGTTCCTTACCGCCGACCACGGGGCTGCCCACAACTGGGCCTACATGCAGGAGCACAACCTGAGTGCCGGCCCATGGAGTTCAAGCCAGATGAAACAATGGATAGGACAGGAGCTGGCAGCAGCCTATGGCGACGACGGCGAGTATATTGCCGATGTGATAGACTACCGCATATTCCTTGACTGGCAGAAGATTCGTGAGCGCGGCCGCAACGGCAGCGAGTTGATGCATCGCGTGCTTGACCTTGTGAGGCAGAGAGAGGGCGTCACCTTTGCCGCCATTTTCAGCGAGCTGTCCACCACAGCCATGCCACCGCAGATGCGCGACCGTGCCATCATGGGCTACCACCCCGGCCGTTCGGGCGACATCATTTTCTTTCCACGGCCGGGATTCTACGAACACGGCTCATGGTCGTCGCCCACAGGAACCACCCACGGCGAGTGGAATCCCTACGACACCCACATCCCTTGCCTGTTCTACGGCTGGAAAGTGGCCCACGGAGCCACCTCGCGCGAGGTTCACATCACAGACATTGCCCCCACGGTGTGCCAGTTGCTGCACATACAGCAGCCCAACGCCTGCGTGGGAGAGGCCATTACTGAGATTACGCATTAAGACTATAGACGTTTAGACTATAGACAGATAGACAATTAGACCTTTAGACGATTAATACCACTGCACGCTGTTGCTGTAGGAGGAGCGCTTGTCGTACTTAAGAGCGTCGGTTAGTGTGCTGGCGTTGCAGCGGAAGGAGAAGTTGTAGCTGGTGTAAGGTGCCAGCACCACAGAGCACGACATGTTGAAGCAGTGCAGGTCGCGGCTCAATGATGCCGTGGTCATTGATATTTTCTTGTTCTCGAAGTCATAGCCGCTGGAGAACGAGATGTTCCATCCGTCGCTGATGCGAATGTTTCCGCTAATGTTCAGATTCTGCGTGAACTTGTAGGGATAGCGCATGGTGTTGTAGTTGAAGCGCTTCACGTTGTTGTCCTCGCGCATGGTGATGCCGTAGCCGAAGCTGAGGCTCCAGGGCAGTGAGAAGGGCATGTAGCCGTCGTCGTCGGTATCGGCCCGTCCGGCACTGGTGCGGCGTGCACCGTGCTTGCCGGCCTCAAGGTCGTGGTCTACGTTGGTGTTCACGTCGTCATCATAGTCATCGTCGTTGTCGTCATCATTGCTGCTGTTGTTGTCGTTCCTGTTTGGACGCTCTCCACGCAGCCATGCAATGATCTTGGCTATCTTCTCGTTGCTGATGGTGTAGCTCAGGTTCTGCGACATGCCCTGGAATCGGCCAATCTTGCCCATTCCCCAGTAGGTCTGGTGCTCGCTTAGGCGCGGCGTTGCGCCCACGCTGTCGGCCTCATAGACATAGCTGGCAAAGACGGCGTTCAGGTTCAGCGTGTAGCTCTTGGTGAGCTTCAGTCTCAGGCGGGTGCTCAGGTCGCTCCAGGGGCGCACCTTTGCCGCCATGTTGTACGACATGGAGGCGCCCAGCTCGTCGATGATGCTTATTTTCTTGAACCCCGTAGAGTCGGCATCGGTGCGTATGCGCATCTCAATGTTGTTCGACATGTCGAACGATATGCTTCCGGTCTTGCCCTTGCCCGGCACACCGTAGAGCTGCCCCTGGTAAGGCGAGTATTCCACCATGGTGACATTTCCCTCGGCATCGGTCCTCTGGTAGGAGCGGTAGAAACCGTAGCGCGAGGCGCTGAAGTCAGGGGCATAGCTGAAGCTGACGCTTGGCGTGAACACGTGGCGGACGCGGTCTATCTTGTCGCCGAAGATTTTCCTTGACGGAATGTAGAAGCCGTACAGCTTTGTCGATGCCGATACCGACATGCTCCAGTTGTAAACGTTATAGAAGCCGTAGGTGGTGTCGTTGACCTCGCGGCTGTTCACGGCATCCCACGACTTCATCACGCGGTTGGTATAGGTGCGGTCGGTGAAGTTGAACGACGGGTTGATGTTGATGTTGTCCAGAATGGTGAAGTTGCCGCTGATGGGTATGCTGTGCTGCATGCCGTTGCGCCAGTCGCGTATCAGGTTGGAGTGCATAAGCTCAGACTCCTTGGTGTTGATGCTGTTCGAGAAATGGCCTGTGTACGACATACTTATCTTCTCGTACCACCGCTCCTTGCCCGCGGCATGCTTGCGCTTGAAGGGGTAGAAGCGCGAAATGCTGATGTTCAGGTCGGGCAGGGTCATGGCTATGGTGCTGTCGCGCATGTTCTGGCTGAGGTTCATCGTGGTGCTGATGCTCATGCCAATGCTTGAGAAGTTGGTGCTGTAGCTCACCGACGATGTACGGGTGGACTGTGTCAGCGTCTGCGGGTTGTACATCGAGGTGAGGTTGTTGCGCTCATAGCTTGAGGTGGCGAAGTTCACCGATGCTGACAGCGTGCTGAAGGGGTTGGCCTTAGCGTCCTGGCGGTGGCTCCACTGTATTTTGAAGCTTGTCTGCTTGGCATAGTCGGGCATGTTTTTCTCGCCCGTCACCGAGTTCTGGTAGCTGGCAAAGAATGAGCCGCTGTAGCGGTAGCGCTTGCGGTAGTTGGTGGCCACGCTGGCTCCCCACGAGCCTTTGGTGTAAATCTCGCCCAGCAGCTTCATGTCCATGAGGTCGTTGATGGCAAAATAATAGCCGCCGTCGCGCAGGTAGAAGCCGCGCTCTGTCTCGTCGCCGTAGGTGGGCATGATGAAGCCTGAGGAGTAGCTCTTTGTGAAGGGGAAGAAGCCATAGGGTATGGCCAGTGGTATGGGCACGTCGCAGACTACGAGGTATGCCGGTCCGAACACCACGTCGCGCCCTGGCCTAACCTTGGCACGGCTCATGGCTATGTAGAAGTCGGGGTGGGGGTCGTCGCAGGTGGTATAGCGGCCGTGCTGCAGGAACAGCTCGCCGTTGGCACCGCGCTTTGACAGCTCTGAGGTCAGGTAGCCGTCCTCCTGCTGGGTGTACACCTGCTGTATGAGGCCTTTCTTCGTCTTGAAGTTGAAGGCCATTGTGTCGCTCTCGTAGGTGTCGCTGCCCATCTTGAACACCGGTGTGCCGCTGAGCACGCCAAGGGTGTCGCGAGTGCCGGTGGCGTGCACCAAGGAGGAGTCAAGACACATGTATATCATGGCACTGCGCAGGTCCATGTTCTGGTACTCTACGTGGCTGTCGCCATACAGGTGGGCCATGCCGGTTGAGGCCACGTAGATGAGCGAGTCGTTGGCCGAGAATGTAACAGGCGAGTCTATGCCGTTCTTCTTCTGGCGGTTCAGGGAGTCCTGGCGCAGGGAGTCGTCAATTACCTGGTTGTATTTGTATATTGCCAGCTCAAGTGAGTCCATGGTTGTGGTGTCGCGCTTTACGGCGGCCCGGGCCGGGATGTTGGGGTCTATTGCCATGTCTTCGGCGGCTGTGCTGTCGGGTAGCAATAGGGCCAGGCTGTCCCTGCTGTCCTGCATTATGCTGTCAATGCCGGCAGCAATGCTGTCGGTGGCTATTAGCAGGCTGTCGGCCACGGCTGCTGCTGTGTCTATGTTTATTGCGGGACTGTTGGCGGAGATGCCGGGGCTGTCGGCGGGCATAGCTATTGTGCCACCCTCTGGAAGCGAGGGCGGCGCAGGTGTGGCTTGGTTGGGAGTAACCCTCATCAGTGCCGACGGCGTACAGGCCCACACAAGAATGAAGGCAATGGCAAAGAGGAAAGCACCCGTTTTCTGTTTCACGGCTGCAAAATTACGAATTTATTGTGAATAACAGATTGCTGACAGTGATTTTCACCACAATAATTATGTTTTTTTGTATTTCGTCAACCTCAGTTATTCAAACATTGCCGCCCAGCGCAGGAACTTCTCCACGCCCTCGTGGCCGAATTTCTCTAAGCTCTGTGCCGCCTGCTCCACGGTGCGTTCCCGCTCCGGGTGCGACTTGGAGTAGAACTTGTCGGCATAGCACACCACCTGCTCCTCCAATGTCTGCGGCTCAAAGCCGGGCAGTCCTGTACCCGTATGGCGCTCACAAACCCTGGCGAGGCGTTCCAGCCCCTCTTTGCGCAGCAGTTCCCCGCCTATAGCTCCGTGACGGATGTACGGTTCTGTGCCATGGCAGTAAATGCCGGGGGCATCACACCATCGTATGCCAATGTCGTGGAGCATGGCGCCCTCCTCAAGAAATTCGGTGTCAAGATTCAGCTCAGGGTGTCCGGCGGCTATCAGCTGGCAGCGCTGTGCCACCTGGCGCGAGTGGTGGATAAGCAGGCGGCGAAGATCGTCGTCGTCAGGATAGTACTTGTCTATTATCTCTTCGTATCTCATAGCTTCTTTATAAAGGCGCAAAAGTACAAAAAGAAAACAACACTGCCAAGACTTATCCTCCTTTTTTTCTTTTTGGCGAGAAGAGTGCACAAAATGGGCATAAATGTGCACCTTTTTGCTGTTTTTGCGCATTTTATTTGGCTGTGTGCGCAAAAAGCCGTACCTTTGCAGCCGCTTTTTCGTACTAAGCAACATAATAACACATTTTATATATATTATGGCATTAAAAATTGTAGTACTTGCCAAGCAAGTACCCGACACAAGAAATGTGGGCAAGGACGCCATGACAGCCGAAGGCACCGTCAACCGCGCCGCCCTTCCCGCCATCTTCAACCCAGAAGATTTGAACGCCTTGGAGCAGGCCCTTCGCCTGAAGGAGCAGAATCCGGGCTCTACAGTAGGAATCCTCACGATGGGTCCCCCGCGTGCAGGTGAGATTATCCGTCAGGGACTCTATCGCGG
>JAFTAR010000058.1 GCA_017455495.1 Prevotella sp. | reverse complement strand
GGTGCAAGAGGTGCAACAGGTGCAAGAGGTGCAAACTTATAATTAGAGTTAATTCTTTGGCTGTTCCAAAAAAAGATTGTATTTTTGCGACTATTTTGTAACAGAAAACTAAACATGCTTAAAACTCTTTACCGCCAGATAAAAGAACACAAGCGGGCGGCGCTGGCCACTCCCCTGCTCACCGCCCTTGAGGTGGTTATGGACGTGCTCATACCCTACGTCACCGCCATGCTGATAGACGAGGGCATCATGGCGGGCAACATGCCTGCCGTGTATCGCTACGGACTGCTGATGGTGGCGATGGCGCTGCTGTCGCTGCTGTTCGGCATTCTGTCAGGCAGGGTGTCGGCCTATGCCTCTACCGGCTTTGCAGCCAACCTGCGCTTAGCCATGTACAGCAACATACAGACGTTCTCGTTTCAGGACATTGACAAGTTCTCTACGTCGGGCCTCATGACCCGCATGACAACCGACGTGAACTCCCTGCAGAACGCCTTCCAGCAGATACTGCGCATCACCGTGAGGGCACCATTCCGGCTGCTGCTCAGCATAGTGATGTGCCTGGTTATCGACCCCAGGCTGTCGCTGATATTCATCATTGCCATGCTGGTGCTGGGCGTGAGCCTGTACTTCATCATTTCGCACGTGGCAAGGCTTTTCCAGCAGGTCTACGTGAAGTACGACGACCTGAACCAGAGCGTGCAGGAGAACGTGCAAGCCATAAGGGTGGTAAAAACATTTGTACGCGAGGACTACGAGAACCGCAAGTTCGCGCGAGCCGCCGAGGCCCTCTACCGTCTGTACAGCAAGGCAGAGAGCCTGATGGCCCTCAACCACCCCGTGATGAACATGGTGGTGTATGGCTGCATCATAGCCCTCTCCTGGTGGGGTGCCCACGTCATCGTTGGCGGCACGCTCACCACGGGACAGCTCACCTCGCTCTTCACCTACGTAATGGCTATTCTACAGTCGCTGATGATGTTGTCAATGATTTTCGTAATGCTGACACAGAGTGCTGCTTCGGCCCGGCGTGTCAGCGAGGTGATAGAGCATAAAGCCTCTATAGTGTCGCCTGACGACGCGGTGACAGAGGTCAGCGACGGCAGCGTGGAGTTCAGTTCCGTGCGCTTTGACTACGACTCCCCTTCGCAGCCTACCGAGAAGGCCGCTCATCGCCGTTCGGCCTTGTTCAACGTGAGCTTCAGCATAGACAGCGGCGAGACCATTGGCGTAATAGGCGGCACCGGCTCGGGAAAGTCTACTATGATAAGTCTTATAAGCCGCCTCTACGACGCCACTAAGGGCGAAGTGCTGGTGGGTGGCAGGAACGTGAGGGAATACGACCTCACCGCACTGAGAAATGCTGTCAGCGTGGTGCTACAGCAGAACACGCTGTTCAGCGGCTCCGTGATTGACAACCTGCGCTGGGGCCGTGAGGATGCCACCCTTGAAGAATGCCGCGAGGCCTGCCGCATGGCACAGGCCGACGAGTTCGTCATGGAGATGCCACAGCAGTATGACACCCGCATAGAGCAAGGCGGCACGAACCTTAGCGGAGGACAGCGCCAGCGACTGTGCATAGCAAGGGCCCTGCTGAAGAAGCCCGCTATCCTGATACTTGACGACAGCACCTCGGCCTGCGACACCCGCACCGACGCCCTGATTCAGAAAGCATTCCGCGAGGAGCTGCCTCAGATGACGAAGATAATCATTGCACAGCGCATTAGCAGTGTGCAGCACTGCCAGCGAATAATAGTTATGGACAAGGGCGTGGTGAGCGGATTCGACACACACGAACACCTGCTGGAAACCAACCAGCTGTACCGCGAAATCTACGAACTGCAAACAAGCAACACAGGCGACTTTGACCGCCTCAGCCACTAAGACAAGAGGAAATTTAATAAGATGAGAAATGGTTTTACTATGAGAGGTGGGCATTCAGCCTCCCAACCCCCAAACTTAGGGGGCATTAACAACCAGCAGAAAAAGGTGATGAAGAGACTCTTCGCCTTTGTGCTGCGAAACTACAAGTTCTCAATACTCACCGTGCTGGTGTGCATAGTGGTGAGCAGCATCACGTCGCTCTTCTCCACCCTCTTCACCCGCACCCTCATCGACGACTTCATCACGCCGCTCACGATGATGGCAACGCCCGACTACACGCCGTTGCTTCAGGAGCTAATAAAGCTGGGGCTAATACTGCTACTTGGCGTTGTGGCAAGCTATACCTACAACCGTCTGATGATAAACGTGTCGCAGGGCACCATGCTGCGCCTGCGCAAACAGATTTTCGAGCGCATGGAGAAGCTGCCCGTGAGCTATTTCGACACACATCAGCACGGGGACATTATGTCGGTATATACCAACGACATAGACTCTTTGCGTCAAATGATTTCTACAGCTATGGCGCAGGTCTTTTCCAGCATAATAACCATCGTTGCCACCTTCTCGTCAATGGTGGTGCTGTCAATACCTCTCACGCTGGTAAGCCTGCTTATTGCTACTGTTATGATGATATCCACTACAAAGCTGGGAAAGTGGTCGAGGGGCTACTTCCGCACTCAGCAGGAGTCGCTGGCCCGTGTGAACGGCTTCATAGAGGAGATGATGACAGGCCAGAAGGTGGTTAAGGTGTTCTGCCGCGAGCAGCAGGCCATGGCTCAGTTCACCGCCATCAACGAGCAGCTGAGGTCATCGGCATGCAGTGCCAACAGGATAGCCAACGTGGTGATGCCCGTCAACGGCAACCTGGGCAACCTGGGCTATGTGCTGCTGGCAGTGGTGGGGGCCACCATCGCGATTTACGGTTTACAGATTTTCGATTTACAGTTCACGCTCACCCTGGGCACCATCGTGGCCTTCCTTCAGCTCAACAAAAGCTTCACCCAGCCAGTGAGCCACGTGTCGCAACAGATAAACTCGGTGCTCAATGCCACCGTGGGTGCGGAGCGCGTCTTTGCCCTTGGCGACGCAGAGCCAGAGGACTACGAGGGCAGCGTCGCACTGGAGGGCGACTCATGGGTAACAGCCGAAGGGGAAAGGAAAAAGGTGCTGGGCGATGTAGACTTCAAGCACGTGGACTTCGGCTATATAGAGACGAAGCAGGTGCTCTTCGACATCTGCATAAACACCCAGCCAGGCCAGAAGATTGCCTTCGTGGGCGGCACGGGAGCCGGCAAGACCACGATAATAAACCTGATAAACCGCTTCTACGACATACAGAAGGGCGAAATACTCTACGACGGCATACCCATAAGCAGCATCAGCAAGCCTGCGCTGCGCCGCTCCATGACAATCGTGCTGCAGGAGACTTTCCTGTTTACCGGCACCGTTCTCGACAACATACGCTACGGCTGTCTTGAAGCCTCCGACGAGGACTGTGTGGAGGCTGCAAAGCGTGTTGGTGCCCACGACTTCATACTGCGCCTTGCCAACGGCTACAACACCATGCTCAACGCAGCCGGCAGCAACCTGAGCCAGGGCGAGCGCCAGCTACTGGCCATAGCCCGAGCCGCCGTTGCCAACCCGCCGGTGCTGATTCTTGACGAGGCCACCAGCAGCATAGACACCCATACGGAGCAGATGGTGCAGCACGGCATGGACACTATTATGCAGGGCCGCACTACCTTTGTCATTGCCCACCGCCTCTCCACCATCCGCAATGCCGACCAGATTATTGTACTCGACCACGGCCGCATAGCAGAGCACGGCACACACGAACAGCTGGTAGCACTGCGCGGACAGTACTACCAGCTGTACAATAATTAGTCTCTATGCTTTCTCCAGAGCCAGGGTCTTGGTGGGCTGGTCGCACACCTCTGTGGGTCCCCAGTACTGGATTGGGCCGGGATAGACGTAGGCCGTCTCGCGAGCCCAGCGGTCGCGCTGAGCAGCAAAGCACTTGAAGGGAGCGCCGTCAAGCTCCACGAGAGCCTTGCGGATAACGGGCTTCATCTCGCCGTTGCGCTTCTCCATGTTCATCATCATCGTGATGGGCACGCCGCCTGCCTTCCACTCAGCAGCAGGAGCCGTGGTGTTCTTAACGATAGCCATATAGCCAGTCTTGCCGGCGGCAATGAGCTGGGCGGCGCTGTTGCCAAGGGCGTAGCAGTAGTCGGCATCGAAGTTCGACGGAGCAGCGCAGCGGCCCTCGTAGCCGAAGAAGTGGTGCTGAGTGGCAAACTTGCCCTTGTAGGTGCCTTCCTTCTTCATCTTTTCCAGCTTCTGAGCCACCATTGTCGAGAGCAGCTTCTCGGTCTCGATGAGGCTCACC
>JAFTAR010000057.1 GCA_017455495.1 Prevotella sp. | reverse complement strand
GTCGTTCTACCGCACCCTCTATCCCATGCAGGACGAGCCGCTGTTCTGGATTCACCTTAACGTTGACTACCCCTTCAACCTCACCGGAATCCTCTACTTCCCCCGCATCAAGAACTCTTTGGAGCTGCAGAAGAACAAGATTCAGCTCTACTGCAACCAGGTCTTTGTCACCGACCAGGTGGAGGGCATCGTGCCTGAGTTCCTCACCCTGCTCCACGGTGTCATCGACTCGCCCGACATTCCCCTGAACGTCTCGCGCAGCTACCTGCAGAGCGACCGCGAGGTGAAGAAAATCTCAACCTACATCACCAAGAAGGTTTCCGACCGCCTGAAGGCCATCTTCAACGAGGACCGCAAGGCCTACGAGGAGAAGTGGGACGACCTGAAGCTCTTCATCAACTACGGCATACTTACCGAGGAGAACTTCTTCGACCGCGCCAAGGAGTTTGCCCTGTTCAAGGACACAGAAGCCAAGTACTTCACCTTCGACGAGTACAAGACTCTCATTGAGGCCGCCCAGAAGGACAAGGACGGCAACCTTGTCTACCTCTATGCCACCGACAAGGACGAGCAGTACTCCTATATCAAGGCTGCACAGGACAAGGGCTACAGCGTGCTGCTGTTCGACGGCCAGCTCGACGTGCCCTGCATCCAGACCTTGGAGCAGAAATTCGAGAAGTCAAGGTTCACCCGTGTGGATGCCGACACCATTGACCACCTCATCCAGAAGGATGACAAGCCTAAGAGCACGCTCAGCGACGACGAGCGCGAGAAGCTCTCGGCTGTCTTCACCTCGCAGCTGCCTAAGATTGACAAGACCGAGTTCATCGTCGAGGTGAACAGCCTTGGCGAGGAGCAGCGCCCGGTGGTGATAACCCAGAACGAGTGGATGCGCCGCATGAAGGAGATGAGCCGCTACCAGAGCGGCATGAGCTTCTACGGCCAGATGCCCGACTCCATGAACATGGTGCTCAACAGCGACCTTCCCTTGGTGAAGCATGTGCTCTCAAATATTGACTCCCAACTCTCAGCTGAGCTCCAGCCCATTGAGAGCGAGCTGAAGGGCCAGGAGGCACGCCTTGCCGCCCTCAACCAGGCCACGGAGAAGAAGAAGCCGGAGGAGATTACCCAGGAAGAGAAAGACGACAAGGCCAACACGCAGAAAGCCATTGACGAGCAGAAGGAGAAGAAGCAAAGCGTGCTGAGCGGTTTTGCCGCGAAGAACGACGTCGTTCACCAGCTCATCGACCTGGCTTTGCTTCAGAACGGCCTGCTGCGCGGAGAGGCCCTCGACCGTTTCCTCGCCCGTTCTATCAGCATGATCAACATCTAAGGCATGACCGTCTTAGCCACAATTATCATCTATTTCGCCGTTCTCCTTGGAGTGAGCCGCTGGACTGTGCGCAAAGCCACCAACGACACGTTCTTCCGGGGGGAACGGCGTTCTCCTTGGCCCATGGTGGCCTTCGGAATGATCGGTGCCTCCATCTCCGGCGTCACTTTCATCAGCGTGCCGGGCATGGTGCTCACATCCGGCATGACCTACCTGCAGCTCTGCATGGGCTTCATCCTGGGCTATCTGGCAGTGGCCTTCGTGCTGATGCCCGTCTATTACAAGCTCAACCTTACCAGCATCTACACCCTGCTGGGCCAGCGCCTCGGGCGCCACAGCTACGTCACGGGGGCCAGCTTCTTCCTGCTGTCAAAGCTCATGTCAACGGCGGTGAAGTTCTACGTGGTGTGCCTGCTGCTGCAGCAGTTTGTCATGCAGCCCCTCGGTGTGCCCTTCTTTGTGTCGTCAACAGCCCTCATAGCCCTTATCTGGCTCTACACCCGCCGGGGCGGGGTTAGGACGCTGGTGTTCACCGACACGGTGCAGACCTTTTGCCTCTTCATGGCGCTGCTGTTCATCATCTTCATCGTGATGAACCACCTCGGTCTGTCGCCCCTTGAAGCCATACGCACCATCGGTGCCGACGAGCGCAGCACGGTGTTCGTGTTTGGCGACTGGGGCAGTCCGCAGAACTTCTGGAAGATGCTTCTCAGCGGTGCTTTCATCGTAGTGGTTATGACCGGCCTTGACCAGGACATGATGCAGAAGAACCTCACCTGCCGCTCGCTCCGCGAGGCCCAGAAGAACATGTGCACCTACGGTCTGGCTTTCCTTCCGGCCAACATGCTCTTCCTGGCGCTTGGCATCCTTCTGGCCATAATGTTCCAGAACAGCGGCATGGCCCTTCCGGCTCATGGCGACGAGCTTCTCACCACCTTCATTGCCCGTGCCACCGACTTCGGCCTTTCCCAGGCAGCGGCTTCCTCGCTCCTTGTACTGTTCTCCCTCGGCCTTGTGGCAGCCTCGTTCTCCAGTGCCGACTCGGCCCTCACTTCGCTCACCACGAGCTACTGTGTAGACCTGCGCCGGAGTACCGACAACGAGCACCTGCGCCGCCGCGTCCACCTCATGATGTGCGTGCTGCTGGCTGTTGCAATACTGGTGATAAGGGCGGTCAACTCCACCTCGCTTATAGACACCATCTACACCATTGTGAGCTACACCTACGGCCCACTGCTGGGTCTCTTTGCCTTCAGCCTGTTCACAAAAAGAAAGGCCAGCGACCGTCTTGTGCCGCTGGTCTGTGTGTTGTCTCCACTGCTGTGCTTCGGTGTGGACAGCCTCTCGCAGCAGCTATGGGGCTACCGCTTCGGCTATGAGCTGCTCATGCTCAACGGCATGCTCACCTTCCTTGGCCTGTGTGCTATTTCGCTTCGCCGCCAACAAACACCTGCATGAACTGCTGCAGGCGTAGCAGGCCGTAGCTTCCTGAGACGCAGGCCACCTCGTCGTAGGTCTTAACCTCGTCGGGCTCTATTCCTTCATACCATATCAGGAACGGCACGGGCTCGCTTACGTGTATTCTCAGTTCAACAGGCGTGGGATGGTCGGGCAGCACGGCAACAGCAACCTTCTCGTCCATCAGTTCTATGGCTTCCACGATGGGGCGTATAAGCCGCTGGTCGAGATAGTTGATAGCCTTTAGCTTAAGGTCCAGGTCGCCGTCGTGGCCAGCCTCGTCGGTGGCTTCTACGTGAACAAACACGAAGTCGTCGGTCTTAAGGGCATCAATGGCAGCCTGAGCCTTTCCCTCATAGTTGGTGTCGGCAAGGCCTGTGGCTCCGGGCACTTTTATCACCCTCAGCCCCGCATAGCGCCCGATGCCCTGTATGAGGTCTACGGCAGAGATTACTGCCCCGCTCTTTATCTGCGGATACTGCTCCATCAGGGTCTGCATGCTTGGACGGTATCCTCCGCTCCAGGGCCAGATGCTGTTGGCCTGCCGCTCGCCGCGCTCAGCCTTCGCCTTGTTGTAGGGGTGCTGCGGAAGCAGCTCCTGCGACTTCACGATGAGCCTGTTCAGCAGCTCCACAGTCTCTGCCGCCTCTGCCTCATATCCCGGCTCTGCCGTCACCAGCAGCGGCTTCCACTCCTCGCCCGGATGGTCGTGTGGCGGGTTGCACACCACGTGCTTCGAGCCTCCCTTAATGATGAGCAGGTGGCGGTACTGTATGCCGCAGATGAAGCGCACCTTCTCCTTTCCCGCCTCCTCGTTTACAGGCCTGGCCAGGTTCTCGTTCAGGAAGTCTATCAGCACTCGCGCATCCTCTGTCTGCAGGTTGCCGCCGTTGTGGGTAACAATGCGTCCCTGCTCCAGGGTGATGATGTTGCACCTAAGGGCCAGGTCGTCGTCGGCCATGTCGTAGCCAATAGAGGCGGCCTCAAGCGGCCCCCTGCCCTCGTACACCTTGTTAAGGTCGTAGCCCAGAATGGCGGTGTTGGCAACTTCCGACCCCGGGGGGAATCCCTCAGGCACCGTAACCAGCCGGCCGGTGCGTCCCAGCCGTGCCAGGCGGTCCATCATGGGTTTGTCGGCATACTGCAGGAGGGTCTTCCCTCCAAGGCGCTCAACGGCGTGGTCTGCCATTCCGTCGCCCAATATAATAATGTGCTTCATATCTGTATTTTGAATTGACAGGTGCAAAAGTACGAATAATTTTTTGGAAATCACCAATAAAATGTGTAATTTTGCATTCACTATGTTAGAATTGAACAAAGTACGGCTGAAGGCTTATCCCTTCTCGTTTACCCTGATGGCTCCGGGCGGCCAGCTCACGGTGCTCAATGTGGAGTCCCACGTTGCCCACAGCCTATTCAGCGCCATTCTTGGTTTCGAGCAGCCCGTGGAGGGCTTCATCAGCATTGACGGCGAGCCGCTCACCCGCTCTACCGTCCGCGCCCTGCGCCGCCAGATGGCATGGGTGCCGAGCAGCCTGGAAGCCGTGGGCGGGATAGCCCCACTACAGCCTCCCACCGTACAGGACATCTTCGCCCTCAGGGCCAACCGCGGCCTCTCCATTTCCAACGGCATGCTGGCCGAGGAAGTGAGAAAGACGGGCGGACAGGGCATCAAGGCCACGCTCTTAGCCACAGGGGTACTCCTGCGCCGCCCCATCCTTCTCGTCGAAGAGCCGCAGGCAGCCTCTGCCCAGTACCTGCTCCAGCAGGCAGAACAGGGCACGGCAGTAATTGTGGGTACACAAGACCCGGCCTTTACCACGATGACCGGCAATAAAATAAATTTGTGCAGTTACTTACTTAATAAATCTTCAGAATAATGGGTAGAAGCAAGAAACCGTTACCGCTCCTTGAGGGCGTCACCATAGAGGCCGTTGCTGCCGAGGGGAAGAGTCTGTTCCACTGGCAGGACATGGTTGTGTTCGTGCCCTGGTGCGTGCCGGGCGATGTCTGCGACGTACAGATACGGCGCAAGAAGCACTCCTTTGCCGAGGGCGAAGTGGTGCGCTTCATAGAATATAGTAATGTACGCGCGATGCCCTTCTGCCAGCACTTCGGAGTGTGCGGCGGCTGCAAGTGGCAGAACCTGCCCTACGAGGAGCAGCTCCGCTTCAAGCAGCAGCAGGTGTTCGACCAGCTGACGCGCATAGGCAAGGTGGAGCTGCCGCCCTTCCAGCCCATCCTCGGCTCCGTACACACACAGGCCTACCGCAACAAGCTTGACTTCGGAGCCTCAAACCGCCGCTACCTCACCAACGAGGAGATAGCCTCCGGACAGGAGTTCCCGCGCGATGCCCTGGGATTCCACATCACCGGAGCCTTCGACAAGATCCTGCCCATAGAGAAATGCTGGCTCATGGACGACCTGCACAACCAGATACGCAACACTATTCGCGACTATGCCATCAGCACCGGCATCTCCTTCTTCGACCTTAGGCAGCAGACGGGGCTGCTCCGCGATGTCATAATACGCAACAGCGCCAGCGGCGAGTGGCTCGTCATACTGCAGTTCCACCTGCCACAGGAGGAGACGGGCCGATGGGACGGCGAGGAGGGCCGCAAGGCCATTGCTCTGCTGCAACACCTGGCCGACAAGTTCCCTGAGATAACATCGCTGATGTACCTTGACAACCAGAAGTGCAACGACACCATTGGCGACCAGGAAATCCTGCTCTTCAAGGGCCGCGACCACATTTTCGAAATCATGGACGACCTCAGGTTCAAGGTGGGACCGAAGTCGTTCTACCAGACCAACACCGAGCAGGCCTTCCACCTCTACTGCGTAGTGCGCGACTTCACATTCGATAATGCGGCAGCAAACTCTCAACTTCCCCTCGTCTACGACCTCTACACCGGCACCGGCACCATAGCCAACTTCGTGGCCCGCAGGGCAAGCCGCGTCATCGGCATAGAATACGTACCCGAGGCCATAGAGGACGCCAAGGAGAACTCGCGCATCAACGGCATAGACAACACCCTCTTCTTCGCCGGCGACATGAAGGACATCCTCACCGCCGACTTCATAGCCCGCCACGGACGCCCCGACGTAATAATCACCGACCCGCCACGCGCCGGCATGCATCCCGACGTGGTGAAGACCATCATGCAGGCCGCCCCGCAGAGAATAGTCTACGTGAGCTGCAACCCCGCCACTCAGGCCCGCGACCTGCACGACCTGGACAGCCTCTACCGCGTGGTGAAGGTACAGCCCGTTGACATGTTCCCCCACACACCACACGTGGAGAACGTGGTGCTGTTAGAGAAGCGGTGAATATAAAAGGACGAAAAAAAACAACACGTGTTTTTGAAAAGAATCTGTCATTCTATCATTCTTCGCTGTAACGCGCTAACTATCAAGAGGTAATATCTATGACAGATAGTATGATAGAATGATAGATTCTTTGTTAAAAAAGCGTTAAAGCAGCTTTTTTCTCCTGCTTCTTTGGTTCACGATTGTCTACCATGTGGAAAACATCGGTTTCTCCAAGGGAAACCTTAAGCAGCAGTTCTAACCAGAAACATCGTGGAATCCACAAAAAAATCTATCATTCCATCATACCATCTATCACTATTGTATTGTCCTGCCAGACAATAAGTTATGATAGAAAATGATAGAATGATAGATTTTTCCGCAGTATACAGTCATTATTTCCTTGTTCTTTGCCTCAATAAG
>JAFTAR010000056.1 GCA_017455495.1 Prevotella sp. | reverse complement strand
TGAAGATGTTGCTGCTGCTGTTCCAAGAGAAACAGTAGCATTCTCTGTGTCAATCCAGTTAATTGCCATAGCGCCACCATTTGTACCACAACGGGTAGCAACAAAAGATACGCTGGTAGGTGTAAAGGTCATGCCAAGTTTCGGCGTAAAGGTAAAGTTGATAGCATGCTTGCTGTCAGTTGCTGAACCCGCATCAGATTGATAAATCTTTGTCGTCTTTTCACCTGTAGCTGTGTTGTCTACTTTCAGGTCTTGGGTGCCATTATACGACAGGCTGGAACCCAAAACAACATTAGTACTCTTTATAAGTTCTTCTCCAAGGGATGTGTTGCTATAGGTTATGGTTGCAGTCTGACCAGCAGCACCAGTATTGAAAGGCCAAGAGATATTCACGCCCTCAGAGTCGTAGGAGGTCTGCGATGGGTCGGTGACTGTCAGCGTATAAGAGGCAGAAGAAGGCTTCTGTGTATTGCTACCTGCAAATTCTGCAGTAATAGTTGTTACGCCACCAGCAAGGATAGTCACAGCACCTGTAGCGTCAATTGTAGCAACGGCTCTGTTGCTGCTGCTAAATGTGACACCCTCTAAGTCGGTCGGATCCTTTGTCAGTGTGGGGGCGACAAATGTCTCGCCAAGAGTTACGGTTGCTTCAGATGCTGAGTAGGTCAGAGAGGTGGCGGTACGTGAATCTGCCAATTTGAAAGCTACTTCATAGAAAAACTCGTTGTTTGCAGTACTGGCTAAAAAACAGGCCTCATAAATCTTGCTTCCATCTAAATCAGAGGCTGTAAGTACTGATGCCGTATTATATGTTGAAGCAGTCAACGTTTTAACAGCCTCTCCATTCCTGTTTCCCTCTTCGTCAACTTCGTATATTACCATTGATGCAGTACGTCCACTTTTACTTCTTGGCATCATATAGGCGCGAATTTCGGAGCACTTTGTCACTTTAAAGGAAATGGTCTTGGCACTCTGAACACAAAGCGTTCTGTATCCTGATGAGAAATATGAAGAATGTCCCTTGAATACATCCGTTGCAGACCATCCTCCTTTACTGCTGTCAGCACCAGGGCTGCCAGACGATGTTATCCATTTCTGCTGTGATGTTGATTGGTTGGCCACATAAGCGCAAACGGTAAGCCAATCAGTACTTTCGTCGTAATAAGAAATAGCCGTTGCATTGTTTCCCGTCGAGAAGCCGGCATCAGCTATTGTTGAATACTTTGAGATGTCAAGGTAAGTACTGTTAGCCTCACCGGGCGTTACATCCTGTGCCCACGCCCCTCCGCACACAGCAAGCATGAGCGTCAATAGAGTAAAGATTTTCTTTTTCATTGTTGTAGTTATTAGTTAATATAAAAGATGTATACACACAGAAAATGCGCAGACCCTGCCATATCTCTGCCAGGCCTGCGACAGCCTCAATATACCTATGGTTGAAGTCTGCGCATAAGCGCAACTTCAATGGTATATTGATATTTGCTCGTAAAACTCTTTCGAGGTCGCAGTTCGGCAGAGAATTGAGCAAAAAGTATGATTGTCTCCAAGGAAACAATGTGCAAAGATAACACAAAAGTACGAAACAAACCCACACTCCCCCGTTTTTTTAACAATATTAAGCAAAAACTTGGTGCCATGTAACTGTTCAGCGAATGAGCAGCAAGCGGTTTTTTTGTAAGAAATTGGAAAGAATTAGAATAATTGTGTTCAATAATTGGAATTAAATTATCTTTTCTTCTTATTTCTGGAATCTATTTCTTCTAATTCTTTCTTATTATTTTCCAGAACCATCGCCATGGCGATGAGCAGCCAAAATTACGTGAATTACGGCAATTTCTTTCCCTTTCTTCGTTGGAGGTATGAGAAATTATATGGTAATTATATGTAAATAAACATAATAATAGACTGAGGGCACAGAGTGAAAAGACCCTGTACCCTCAGTCTATGTTATTTTGTTACTATGTCTTTTAAAGACTACTACTCTGTATTACTCGGCAATAGCGATGGTGACGCGGTTCTGCTCGTTGACAGCGAATGGCTGCTCGCGTGAGCCCTTTGAGTCGGTGCTGATGCGGCTTGCAGCGATGCCGTAGCGGGTGACGAGTTCGTTCTTCACAATCTCCACACGCTCGCGTGCCAGACGGTCGTTGATCTGGTCGTTGCCAGTGTCACGGTCGGCATAGCCGCAGAGGGCTACACGTGCATTGGGGTGCTGACGCAGGTAGTTGGCGATGTCGGCCACCTTCGACTGCTCACCCTCGCTGATGGTGCTGTTGTTGATGGTGAAGAAGATGTCGCGGCGCAGAGGCTCAACCTGGCTGGCAGTACCAGTGTCGGTGTTCTGGGGAGTTGGCTGAGGTGCGGGCTGTGGAGCAGGCTGTGGAGCGGGCTGTGGAGCGGGCTGGGGTGCAGGCTGCGGAGCGGGCTGGGGAGCCGGGCGCGACTGCTTTGTATAGGTCTTGCCCAGGTTCAGGCGCAGGCCCACGAGGCCGTTGAAGTACCAGTCGGCATTGCCGCCGTTCTTTGAGTTGTACTTGTCGCTGATGATGTTGGCGTTGCCCTCAACGAGGATGCTCAGCCTGTCGCAGAGACGGAAGGCAGCCTCAAGACCGCCGCGTCCGAAGGGGCGAACCTTTGTGCCGTCCCAGAGGTACTCCAGGTTGTAGGCAGCGAGGTTGTTGCCGGGGGCGGAAGCGATGGCGTTGGCCTCGTCGTTGTCATAGCCGATGTTGGCACCTGCACCAAGGAAGGCGGTGAGGTTGAAGAAGCGGGTGGGGTTGTAGCCGCAGATGAGGTTTGAGAGGTTGAACATCACGTCAACGCCGGGGGCTACATACTTATACTTATATGTGCAGTCAAGGGGCTGTCCGTCCCATCCTCCCTTGGAGGTGAGTCCGTTGGCCTGGATACGAGCTGCCACGACGGGCGAGAACTGGTAGCCAAGACCTAACTGGAAGTTGGGTGACAGAAGGTCGCTGAAAGCAGCCTCGCCAAGGGTGTACTGGGCACCGCCCTGCACATTGACGAATGCATGCTTCTTGAACTCATACGTGTTGCCCTCGGCATCGGTATAAGTGTTCTGAGCCATTGCCGTGCCGCTCACGATGAGCATTGCAGCGGCGATAATGTTCTTCATTTTCATAAGCTTATAAAATTAGTTGTTAATAACAATATTCTCTTTCTTCACAGATTTCAATTGCAAAATTACAACAATTTTTCGAAACAACCGCAAGAAAACGCAAAAAAAATGAAAAACTTAGAAGGCGGCGTTGCCCGGTGTGCGGGGGAAGGGTATAACGTCGCGTATGTTCTGCATGCCGGTGACGAAGAGTATGAGGCGCTCGAAGCCCAGGCCGAAGCCGGCGTGAGGGCAGGAGCCATACTTGCGGGTGTCGAGATACCACCAGAGCTTGTCGGTCTCCATCTGGCGGGCGTTTATCTCGGCCATGAGCTTGTCGTAGCTCTCCTCGCGGACGGAGCCGCCGATGATCTCGCCAATCTGGGGGAAGAGCACGTCGGTGCCCTGCATGGTGGGGCCGGGGGCAATGGTGCCGCGGTAGCCGATGGAGGCGGTGGCTCCGGCGGCAGAACCGCCGGACGCAGTGGAGGGGGCAGAAGTGCCGGATGCGGGGGCGGCGGGGTTCTGCTTCATGTAGAAGGCTTTGATGGCTGAGGGGTAGTCGGTCATGATGACGGGCTTCTTGAAGTGCTCCTCAACGAGGTAGCGCTCGTGCTCGGAGGCAAGGTCGTCGCCCCAGTTGCAGGGGAACTCGAACTTGTGGCCGTTCTTGATGGCTTCCTGCAGTATGTTTATGCCTTCGGTATAGGGAAGGCGGACAAAATCCGACTTCACAGTGCCTTCAAGGCGCTGGATGAGGCTCTTGTCGATCATCTGGTTGAGGAAGGCGAGGTCGTCCTTGCAGTTGTCAAGGGCCCAGCGCACGCAGTACTTGATGAAGTCCTCCTCAAGGTCCATCAGCTCCTCCTGGTCAAGGAAGGCCACCTCGGGCTCCACCATCCAGA
>JAFTAR010000055.1 GCA_017455495.1 Prevotella sp. | reverse complement strand
AGATGGGCCGCGGCAAGATGGAGGTTGGCGTGAGCTTCGCCCTGGCCTCTATAGCCGGAACGCTGTCAAAGCTGGCCTTCGACGCCTGCATGTTCAACTCGCAGAACTTCGGCTTCGTGAAGCTGCCAAAGGAGTGCACCACCGGCTCGAGCATAATGCCCCACAAGAAGAATCCCGACGTCTTCGAGCTTATACGTGCCAAGAGCAACAAGCTGCAGGCCCTGCCCCAGCAGATTACGCTGATAAAGAACAACCTGCCCTGCGGCTACTTCCGCGACCTGCAGATTATTAAGGAGGTGTTCCTGCCTGCCTTCGGCGAACTGGCCGACTGCCTGGGCATGACCACATACATTATTAATAATATAGAGGTGAACACCCATATCCTCGACGACCCGCGCTACGACCCGATGTTCTCTGTAGAGGAGGTGAACCGCCTGGCTTCCGGGGGCATGCCCTTCCGCGATGCCTACAAGAAGGTGGGCCTTGACATAGAGGCAGGGCGCTTCACTCCGAACAAGGACATACACCACACCCACGAAGGCTCTATAGGCAACCTCTGCAACGACCGCATTGAGGCCCTCATGGACAATACCATGCAGCAGTTCGGCTTCGACCGCGTTGAACAGGCAGAGAAGGAACTGCTGAAGCCATCAATGGATAATTAGCGGGAATTCGTGCTTAGCTTAATAGCCAATGGGAAAACGACTCCTCCTCTTGCTTCCTTTCCTTTGCCTGACAGCCTGCCAGACCGACAATATGTACACCAGTGCATACTGCCGCTTCGTCTTCGACACCAAGCTCTACCCTTCCAGCGC
Organism: Prevotella sp.; assembly: GCA_017455495.1. GTDB lineage: Bacteria > Bacteroidota > Bacteroidia > Bacteroidales > Bacteroidaceae > Prevotella. Next base: position 6,813 of record JAFTAR010000055.1, on the reverse strand, counting down.
CCTTACCCGCGCCGTCGGCAGCACCGGGGGCGACTTCTGCATAGTGAAAGCCGTGAGCAAGCAGGGGGCCACCCACCTGCTCCTTACGCCCAACCGCGGCTCATACGCCGGCACCGACCTTGACCTCACCATGAACACCGCCATAAGCGGCGAGCGGGTGAGCTATGCCGCCATGGGCTACCGCCAGGGCCTCGTAATAGGCCGCTCGCTCTACGGACAGCTCCGTGCCTACGACCTGCAGTGCCCTAACTGCGAGAATGCCTACGAGCTGCACTGGGGCACGTCGTATACCGACCTGCAGTGCGACAAATGCCACAGGACATACAACATTGACGGGGAGTACGGCTACATAAAGGAAGGCGACAAGGGCCATGCCCTCACCCTTTACCGCAACGTAAGCTACACTGCCGACAAGGGAGTCCTCATGGTGAGCAATCCGTAAGTTGAAGGTTAAAAAAGCATAACACGGAAAAGAAAACTTCCAACTTTCAACTCTTAACTATCAACTTTTTTGTACCTTTGCGCCCGCAATGTCGAAAAAAGGCTGCCGCGATGGTGGAATGGTAGACACGAGGGACTTAAAATCCCTTGACCCGGAAGGGTTGTGCGGGTTCGAGTCCCGCTCGCGGCACTTTTTTTTGAAATTTTGCCAAGAAAATTTGGCGGTATGAAAAAATAGTTGTACCTTTGCACCCGCATTTAAGAGAAAATGCCAATTCGGGAGTTTGAAAAGGTGAAACACCGAAGGAAGGTTGGGTGAGTGGCTGAAACCAGCAGTTTGCTAAACTGCCGTACGGGTAACCGTACCGGGGGTTCGAATCCCCCACCTTCCGCAAGGGTTTAACCGGTCGGTTCATCTAACGGTTAGGATACAAGATTCTCAATCTTGGCATAAGGGTTCGATTCCCTTACCGACTACCTTCCGCTGTTCACTTTCCGGTCGGTTCATCTAACGGTTAGGATACAAGATTCTCAATCTTGGCATAAGGGTTCGATTCCCTTACCGACTACACGAAGAGGCTTTTGAGTCTCTTTTTTTTGTTCTAATAAGTAACCACTCAAACAATCTTCTCGCAAAGGCTGTCCAATTTGGCAATGAAGGAAAGTGTCTTGTTTGCCATTATATGTGTTGAAAAAATGGAGGCCCGATACCAAAAACAGAAGTAGCTGGCCTTCATTGATCATTCTATATGCGTACGCATATTAGGAAAGATTCTGTCGACCATCTGAGATGGCACATCGCATTCTTTTGCAAGTTTCGGCCAGTGTTCCGTTTCTTCTTCTACTTTTTCTATTACCTCACTGGCATCTTTGATATTATTGGCTTTAGCAAAATCCATAAGGTCAGCTTTGGTGATATTGTCGTACTTTCCTCCGATAGACATCTGGTGCATGGCTGTCCATCCGCCATTGGGATTATATGCATAGCCCATATCGTATGCTGGCGACAGCCTCCAACGGCCATCCTCACCCATGAGGAATGAAATGTTCTTAGTATGGTCATCCTGGTTGCGAACAACGACATTGAACACCATCCTTCTGAACATCTCTTGTGCAGCAGAATAAGGCAACCGGAGTGCCCTCATCACGTTGAAGGCCTGTTCATACGAGTACCCTCTTAGGAGACGAAAGTCATAATGTGCCACTGCGCACAGTGTCTGCATGTGGACTTTTCTGCTGCCCTCACGGTCAAAACGCTTGGTGAGGAAATGCGCCCGGCCGTTCTCCTCAATCAGCGAGCACTCCGTCATTTCAATGCCGCAGGCTGTAGCCAGCTTATAGAACGAAAACTCCAAACGACCATAGTTCTCCGTTTCACGGAATCCTGCCTTTGCCGATACACCATCCAGTTTTATCAGATAGTAGTCAAAGCCTTCAGGTGCTTCTACCAGACCACTCCTGACTTCGCCAGTGGTCTTGTTATAGGCAATAATGGCTTTTGCCCGCTGACCTCCCGCAGAAGTCCCCAAGCGCAGAATCCCGGCAATGGCAGCTTTCGTATCGTCAGCAAGATTCACATCGAATGCCGCTTTCTCGTTCAGTGCATCCCGTGCCACGTCCACCAGCGATTCTATCTCAAACCGTTGATTTTGGTCGAATGTGACATCTATTGCCGGTTCAAATTCCAAAGCACCCATGCATCGTTTCCCTAAGAAGCACAGCGTCTCTATCGGATTGCTACTTGTATGCCCTGTCAAGGCGAGCCAGCGGTCAAACAGCGCACGTCCATAGGTGTCTGGCAGTGAGTCTGCCAACATACCGGGAAGGCCCATAAAAGTCTCACGGTTAAGGCCTGCAAAAGAGTAAACACGTCCTTCCCTCACTGGCATCATAAGAGGTGCTGGCTCGATACCACGTCCTATAAAGCCACGGTCGTACTCGAACTGGGCAACTCCATAACGCTCATCCCATCGGAAAGTGCCGACAGGAATTCCAAACATATTGACTCTTGCTACGTCTACCATTCAGATTCCTCCTTGTTTCTATTGTTTATTGAACCTGTAGCCCGCTTGCGCTGATGTGCTTCGGACTTATTCACCAATTCATAATATTCACTCGGACTAAGTTGCTGCTCTTCAACCAATGGCAGAAACACCTCTAATTGCCCTAAGGTTCTAAGAAGTCGAAGAAGCACATCGAACGAACGTATTTCACCCTTTTCGACCCTTTTCACCACCGATAGTGACACATTTGCAGCTTCGCATAGACTTTCTTGCGTAATATTCTGTTTGAGCCTTAATGTCCTCAAACGCGCTCCTATCTTTGATAGTATTAACGCATCTGTCATCATGTAAATATCATCCATAACGGGTATAAATTAAACTTTTAGACAGCAAAAATACAAATAAAAGTTCAAATTAAAGCTATTATTCTGATTTTTATACCCACATTTAGACATTTTTAAATTTCTCCGAGTTTGTCTGCTGTAAATTATCAACTAACGAAGCTCTCCGCAGGTGATGAGCGAGCCTATGATGGTTCCGAGAATGCCGTGCGAGTTGATGTTCTGGCCTGTCTGGTAGACATTTGGAATCCTAAGGCGGTGCGACACCCTGCAAGCCTCCGGGTGTATGGCATCGCGGGCCACGCCATACATTGAGCCGCCCTCAGTACCCGTGTAGTCGCGGTAGGTGAGCGGCGTAGAGGTGTAGCAGCGGCTCACATGGCTGCCCAGGCCGGGAAAGAATTTCTCTACAGCCTCCATCAGCACCCCGGCCTTCTGCTGCTTGAAGTCCTCGTAGGCCTGTCCTCGCCGCCCCACGGTGGTGTTGCTCCATTGGGCCACGTCGTCCCAGCGCATGTATGTGAGCACCACTCCCGTCTTTGCCCACTGCTGCTGCAGCTCGCTGGCAAAGTGCATGTAGAGGAAGCCTCGCGGCCAGTCGGAGGGCAGATACTTCTCGCAGTCCCACGGCGTATGGCCCGTGTATCCGTAGAAGTTGTGGTTCATGTAGGCCACTGTCTGCGGCTTAAAGTCAAGGTAGAGGGCAAAGCAGCCAACAGTCTGGCGCATAGCGTTTATGCGGTTCCTGAAGGCAGGCCTTATCAGGTTTGAGCGGGTCAGCTCCAGCGTCCTCATGGGGTGGGTGTCGCTTATTATTATGTCGGCAGGAAGGAAGTCGCCCCCCTGGATAGTCACCCCAGTGGCCTTCTCGCTGTCGGTCACTATGCTTTCCACCCTGCAATTGGTTACGACGCGCCCCCCCAAGCTTCTTATAGAGCCGACGAGCGAGCGGGCTATGGCATCGCTGCCGCCCACCACACGGAAGGCGCTCTGGTTGTAGAAGTCGGTGATGAAGGCATGGGTGGCAAAGGGCGTATGGCCCAGCTCGCCGGCATAGAGCGGCAGGTTGCCCACCAGCACGCGCTGCAGCAAGGGGTCGGTTATAACGCTCTCCACCACCTGGTCAATGCTCAGCAGCTGGTATTTGGCTCCAGGCATTATGGTGGGGCTGGTGGAACCGATGGAGCGCAGCGAGGAGTCGGCAGACACCTCCTTTATCAGGTCGAAGTACTGCTCCAGCTGCCTTTGCTGGTGTGGGAAGCGCCGCGCCAAGGTGCTTATGAAGGCCTCCCTGCCGTTGGCAAAAGGGAAAAGCTCGCCCTCCAGGGCCACCACATCGTAGCCCTGTGTGTCTAACTGCTGCAGCCGTATGTCCTGTCTCACTCCGAGCATGCCGAGCAGGCGGTCGAGGGTCTGCCCCTCAGCGGCACTGCCAATGAAGTGCATACCCGTCTCAAACTTCGCCTCGCCCCGCCGGAAGCACTGCAGGCATCCGCCAGGCTGGGCCGACTGTTCAAGCACGGTGACGTCAAAGCCCCTTTGAGCCAGCAGCAAAGCCGACGTGAGGCCTCCCAGGCCGCTGCCAATTACGATTACCTTCCTCTCAGACATCCTGTTCTATTTTGTTTGCCATCTGTTGATAGTGTTCCGCGTAGTGGCTGCGCAGGGTCCGAGCCTGCTGCAGAGTGTCGCCCATGGCTTGCAGCTGCTCTCTGCTGAAGGCAGTGCCCACCTCTAAGCAGACAGGCCCCTTGCGCAGATATAGTCCGCCCTTGGGCAGTACACGCCCCGTGCCATAGAGGTACATGGGCAGCACGTCAAGCCCCAGCTGTTCGGCTATATGGAAAGCTCCCCTGTGGAAGCGGGCTATGCGGCAATGCGGCGAGCGGGTGCCCTCAGGATAGACGGCAATGCTGTAACCCCGCTCTGCCAGCGAGCGCAGCCTGGGCATCAGCACGTCTATGCCCTCTGAAACGGGGCAGAACTCGGCACTCCTCACGATGAAGCCGAAGAAGGGGCTGTGCCACACCCAGTCGTTGGTAAGGAATACAATCTTTGGCGTGAGCAACAGCTGGCACATCAGGTCAAGGTGGGACTGATGGTTGCATATAATGACGTGCGGACGGCTGAAGTCGGCCTGTTCCACGCCCTTGCAGGCAAAGGTAGTGCCGGGAATGCCGTGCTGCTGCATGACGAAGCGGGCCGTGAGTTGTATAAGCCTGTGAAGCATGAGGCGACGCTGCTCCGTCATGCGTCGCGTCTTGACAAACAGCCACACGCCTGGAGTGAACACAAACAGCGAGAAGAACAGGAACACCAGCAGGCAATAGGCCGTGCGCCCCGCTGCAAGCAGCAGCCGCAGCAAGCCCAGCGGCAGGGCATAGACCACAGCCAGCAGGCACAGCACGCAGTTGAGCAGGCTGATGCGGGCAAAGTCGAGGGCCGGGCGGAAGTGGCTAACGCGCTCACTCTGAGGCGGGTAGTATACGCTGACGGGTATGGAGCGAAGGGGCACTCCGTGCCACGAGGCCATGACAAGCAGCTCCAGCTCGGCCTCATAGCGCGATGTGAGCAGAGGCAGGCCGTAGAGCTTCTTCAGCGGATAGAGACGGAAGCCGGTCTGGGTGTCAGGCAGGTAGTGGAGCGTCTGCACGGCAAACCAGAAGTTGGCAAAGGCATTGGCAAACTTGCTGCCGCCTGAACGCTCCACGCCCTCCAGGTTGCGCTTGCCAACGATGAGGGCTCCGGGGTGCTCACAGTTGGCCCGCAGCAGCAGGGCTATGTCGGCAGGATAGTGCTGACCGTCGGCATCAAGGGTTATGGCATAGGCAAAGCCCATAGCCCTGGCCTTGCGGAAGCCCGCCTTCAGGGCGTGTCCCTTTCCCCTGTTGCGCTCATACTCCACAATGGTTATGCCGTCTATGGCGTGTAGGAGCAGGCCTGTATCGTCGGTGCTGCCATCGTTGACAACAATCACGTCGGCACACTGCTCAAGCACTTCGCTCACCACGCGGCTTATCGTCCCGCCATTGTTGTATGTCGGAATTACCACGCAGATGCCCCGCTCGCGCAGCAGCTGCCTCTGGCCTGTCATGTTCCCCTCACTCATCATTTATCACTTAAGTAACTACTCAAAATTAATTGCACATAATCATTTATGAATAATTTATGTTCAATTCATGGCAATTCATGTTAAAAAACCAAACACGAATTATCACGAATTACACACGAATTTTTCATGAATTAATATATACTATTTATGTTCATCTACTTATCAATTCAAATGTTAGCTTGGCAAAGATGGCATTCCCCCACCCCACTTCCACCTTTGCTCCTATGCTGTCTGTTCCGTCGTCCTTGCTGTAGCTTAGAGCCACGTTGAACAGCAGTTCAGGAGTATCCACGGGGTTCACAATGGAAAGAAACTTTGCCGTCTTTATACTTCTGACAACCAGAGGCTTATTAACAGAATGTTCAATAAGTTCGCGAGCCATCTGCACGATGCATACGCCGGGCGTTATGGGCTGGCCGGGAAAGTGGGCGCTGTATATGTAGTGGCCTGCATTGAGCTCCACATGATACTGCATTCCTTCGCCCAACGCCATGCACGCCCTTACTGTATAGAAATCGTCTCTAAGCCTCATAACTTATCACTTATACAACTTTCGCATATAATAAAACAACCACGGATTTAAGGATTTATGGGATTCCCCACCTTCGTGACTAAGCCATAATTGGCTGATTACACGGATTTTTGCACCACGGGGAATCGCGGCTTTAGCCGCTGTAATCCCAAAACAATCAACCATAGGAAACAGTAGTGGAAGAACCATATCCCCTAAATCCCTTAATCCGTGGTTCAAAAAAGAACTTGAGAAACTTGAATCACTCATAACTTATCACTTGTACAACTTTCGCATATAATAAAACAACCACGGATTTAAGGATTTATGGGATTCCCCACCTTCGTGACTAAGCCATAATTGGCTGATTACACGGATTTTTGCACCACGGGGAATCGCGGCTTT
>JAFTAR010000054.1 GCA_017455495.1 Prevotella sp. | reverse complement strand
TCAACCATAGGAAACAGTAGAGAAAGAAGCAAATCCCCAAAATCCCTTAATCCGTGGTTCAAAAAAGAACTTGAGAAACTTGAATTATCTTAATACTATGACAACACCAAACTTTGACGAGATTATTGTTCGCCGAGGCACGGGCTGCGTGAAATGGGACGAAGCACCTGCCGACGACATCATCCCCCTTTGGGTTGCCGACATGGACTTCGCCGTGGCGTCACCCATCCAAGAAGCCATACTGCGCAGGGCACAGCACCCCGTCTTTGGCTATACCCTCATAGGCCCCGAATACTACGAGGCCGTGATGCAGTGGTTCAGACGGAGGCACAAATGGACTATAGAGAGGGAGGAGATAATGTACACCACCGGCGTGGTGCCCGCCATGAGCGTGGCTCTGAAGGCCCTCACCATGCCGGGCGAGAAAGTGCTCATCCTCTCGCCTGACTATAACTGCTTCTTCAGCAGCATACGCAACAACGGCTGCGAGGTGGTGGAAACACAGCTGAAAAGGGTGGAAAAGGAAAACGGACACCCTACGTTCCAGGTGGACTGGGACGACTTTGAACAGAAGTGCAGCGACGAGAAGTGCACCGTGTTCCTGCTATGCAATCCCCACAACCCCACCGGCAGAGTGTGGACTTCCGCGGAGCTTGGCCGCATGAACGACATCTGCCTGAAGCACGGCGTGAAAGTGGTGAGCGACGAGATTCACTGCGAGCTTATCATGCCGGGCCACAGCTTCCAGCCCTTTGCCGCCGTGAGCCAGGAGTGCCGCATGAACAGCGTGGTGCTTAACTCGCCGTCGAAATCGTTCAACATCGCCGGCCTGCAGGCAGCCAACATAATCTGCTCCATACCAAGATGGCGCCGCCGCATAGACCGCGCAATAAACATCAACGAGGTGTGCGACCTTAACTCCTTCGGTCCGCCGGCCCTCATAGCAGCCTACAATGAGTGCGAAGACTGGATAGACCAGCTTAACCAGTATCTCTGGCAGAACTATCTGTCTCTGTGCCAGTTCGTTGACAAAGAGCTCCCGGTCTTCACCGTCTGCGACCTGGAGGGCACCTACCTGCCATGGGTTGACGCAAGCGCCCTGCTTGGGGAGAACGGCAGCTTCAAGAATGTTGAAGAACTGTGCAACTACCTTATGGACAAGGCACGGGTGTGGGTTAACCCCGGCACTATGTACGGTTCTCTCAGCGGTAAGCAATACATCCGGCTTAACATTGCATGTCCAAGGCAAATACTCACGGAAGCGCTCGTTCGCATCAAGGAAGCCATTGACAATGCTGGCTAAAAGAAGCACCTTTTTACTTCCCAAACCTAAAAACACCTTAAAATAGACCAAGAAAAGGTGTTTTTTTATTAATAATGGGAGGAAAATGGAGACTTTTTGCGGAAATGTGATTAAATTTGCAGCCGAATTGTTTAAACAAGACGTAATGAAAAGACATCTCAGCGCACTTTGTGCCTTCCTTTTGGGCACGGTTGCGCTAACCTCGTGCCTCAAAAGCGAGAATGACGAGGTTGCATATTCATACAGCGACACCGCCATTACCCAGTTCACACTGGGCACGCTGAACCGCTACACCCATACCACGTCATCCAAGACCGGCAACGACACCGTTGTGAAGTCTACGCTGACCGGCTCTTCCTACCGCATGACCATAGACCACGTGGGCTGCAAGGTGTACAACGCCTACCCGCTGCCTGTTGGCACAGACATCAAGCACGTGGTTTGCACCATCTCTACAAAGAACGGTGGTGCCGTCGCCCTGAAGTCAATGACAAGCGACTCACTGAGGTGGTTCTCAACCTCAGACTCCATTGACTTCAGCCAGCCAAGAACATTCGTGGTTTACTCTGCCAACCTGAGCAGCATAAGGGAATACACCGTAAGCCTGAACGTCAGTGCCACCACCGGCATCAACTTCGCCTGGACGCTGGACAAGACCATTGGCCAGCCCGACACCCTGACTGGCAAGACTCTCACCGCCTATGCTGACAGCGTGGCCATCGTTGCCACCGACAGCATAATAGGAAACGCCGGCAACGAGTGCTACGCCATAAGCTACGACGGCCACCTGATGCGCTCTCTGAACGGAGGCCTCAACTGGGAGAACGATGCCTTAGACGATGCCGAAGAACTGCTGCCTGCCGCCGGACAGGCATCATGCGTGACTTGGGACTATGCCCCTGCCGACAACACGCAGTGCATCCTCATGGTGGGCACTCCAAGACAGGGCGACGCCAAGAACATGAGGGTGTGGAGAAAGATAACAGGAGCCGCAGGAAGCGGACAGTGGATATACATGCCCTTCGACGATACCAACTACTTCCCCCTGACAAGGCAGGAGCATGTGGCTCTGGCATACTATAACGAGACTGTGCTCTGCACCGGAACCGACGGGATAATGAGGCAGTCGGCCGACCAGGGCATAAGCTGGCGCAAGTCAAGCACATACGCCATGCCGTCAAGCATCACCGGGACTGTGATAGCCATGGCTACCGACAACCAGCAGCGCATCTGGATGCTCACCACCACGGGCCAGCTGTGGAGAGGGCAGGTGTCGGAGTGAAGTGAGAAGAGAGAAGTGATAAGATTAGAAATGAAGAGTGGACTTAATCATACAAGAAGATGGGCGGTGATGGTGCTTATGGCATCCATCACTTGTCACTTGCCACTTGTCACTTCATCTGCCCAGGACGACACGGAGTACCGCATGGAGATAGGCGGCGGGCTGGGACTGCAGACCTACCAGGGCGACTTCAGCGGCAGCATCATCAGCGGCATGCAGCCCATGGCGGCCATCGTGGCAAAATACAAGTCGAACCCGCGCATGGCTTGGAGCGCACAGCTGGGCTTCGGACAGCTGAAAGGCTCAAGCAAGGACGTGAAGACCTGGTTCCCGGCATTGAACGCCAACCCCGTTGACTTCAAGACCAGCCTCACCAGCTTCTCCCTGCGCTATGAGTACAACTTCTGGCCCTTCGGAACAGGACAGGAATACCTGGGAGCAAAGCCCCTCACGCCATTCATGGCAGCAGGCATAGGACTGGCCTTCGCAAGTCCGAAGCTAAGCGGCACGATGCCTGCAGCTGAGAACGGCACACCGATTGAGGCTCCGTCAAGCGTGGCAGCGGGAACGCTGAACTTCGCCTTCGGAGTGAAATACAAGGTGGCACCGAGGCTGAACCTCACGGCAGAGTGGGCCATGAGCTTCACAGGAACAGACAAAATAGACGGAATAAAAGACCCCTACGGCATTGCCAGCTCAGGCATGTTCAAGAACAATGACAGCTTCAGCACGCTGCAGCTTTCACTGACCTACGACATCTGGGCAAAGTGCAAGACCTGCCACAATGACTTTGAATAAAGCCAATACAAGAAATTCAAGATACAAGCGAAAGAAGATGAGCACACAACTTGACATGGAGCGCATTCCCCAGCACATTGCCATCATCATGGACGGCAACGGGCGATGGGCAACAGAGCGAGGACTGGACCGCACCTTCGGACACAAGGAGGGCGTGGAGACGGTGAGGCGCATCACATCCGAGTGCTCAAGACTCGGAGTGAAGTACCTTACGCTGTACACCTTCTCCACAGAGAACTGGAACCGGCCGGCATACGAGATAGATGCCATCATGGACCTGGTGATAAACTTCATGAGGATGGAACTGTTCAGCGACAACAACGTCAAGTTCCGCATGGTGGGAGACTTCCAGCGGCTGTCACCCAGCGTGCAGAAGAAGATTCGCGACATGGAGGACATGACGGCACAGTACGACGGACTGACACTCGTCGTAGCCCTGAGCTACTCGTCGAAGCAGGAACTCGTGAACGTGACAAAACAGATAGCACAGGAAGTGAAGGACGGCAAGATAAGTGCTGACGACATTACAGAGGATACCATCAACAGCCACCTATGGACCAGCTTCATGCCCGACCCGGAACTGCTAATCCGCACAGGCGGAGAGCTGAGGATAAGCAACTACCTGCTGTGGCAGATAGCCTACTCCGAGCTGTACTTCTGCGACACCTACTGGCCCGACTTCAGCGAACAGGACCTGCACAAGGCCATACAGAGCTACCAGAACAGGCAGAGGCGCTTCGGCAAGACCGAGGCACAGGTAGCGGCCTCTGGCCTAAACCAACAAATAATAAGTAATAATGAATAAACGCTACGTGAAGCTTACATACAGGAGACGAAGGATAATAAGTTTATTATTTATTATCTCTTCTTTATTATTTAGCGTAAGCGCAATGGCGCAAGTCGCCATCAGCTACTCCGGCACGCCAAGACAGGTGGAGATAGGAGGACTGACCGTGAAGGGCGTCAGCGACTATGAAGACTACGTGCTCATAAACCTGTCAGGACTGAGCGTAGGCCAGCGCATTGACCTGCCCGGCAGCGAGATAACAGAAGCGGTGAAGCGGTACTGGAGGCACGGCCTGTTCTCAAGGGTGAGCATCACGGCCGACTCGCTCGTGGGCTCAAAGGTATACCTCTGCATCAACCTCACGCTCTGCCCCAGGATTAGCGAGATAAACTACACCGGAGTAAAGAAGAGCGAGCGCGAAGACCTGGAGGCACGCCTCGGCATGGCCCGCGGCATGAGCCTCACCAAGAACCTCATAGACCGCGCAAGGATACTGGCCAAGCGCTACTTTGACGACAAAGGCTACAAGAATGCCGAGATAGAGATCTCACAGCGCGACGACGTGACCGGCACAAACCAGGTGATCCTTGACGTCAACATTGACAAGAAGGACAAGATGAAGGTGCGCGAGATAATCATTGAGGGCAACGACAACCTCACTGACTCCAAGATCAAGGGCAGCTTCTTCTCCAAGGGTGCCTTCGGAAAGATTCACGAGGCAGGCCTCTTCCGCAACCTGTTCAAGTCGAAGAAGTTCACACCAGAGAGATACGAAGAGGCCAAGCGTGCACTCATTGACAAGTACAACGAGCTGGGCTACCGCGATGCCACCATTGTAGAGGACAGTGTCTGGAATGTGGACGACCGCCACGTGAGCATCTACCTGAGAATAGAAGAAGGCGAGAAGTACTACCTGAGGAACATCACCTGGGTGGGCAACACCGTTGTAACCACGGAGGGCTTGAACCGCACCTTGGGCATGCAGTGCGGCGACGTGTACAACCAGAAGCTGCTTAACAAGCGGCTCAGGGAGGACGAGGATGCCGTGGCCAACTACTACTACAACAACGGCTACGTGTTCTCGCAGATAGAGGCTGCCGAGGTTAACATCGTGGGAGACAGCATTGACCTTGAGATACGCATCATGGAGGGTCCGCAGGCCCACCTCAACCACGTCCGCATCTTCGGCAACGACCGCCTGTACGAGGAGGTGGTGCGCCGCGAGCTAAGGACCAAGCCCGGCGACCTGTTCAACCGCGACGCCCTGATGCGCTCTTACCGCGAGATAGCCTCTATGGGCTACTTTGATGCAGAGACAATCAACCCCGACGTGAAGCCCGACGGCGAGAACGGCACCGTTAACATAGACTGGAACCTGGAGCAGAAGTCTAACGACCAGTTAGAGCTGTCATTAGGCTGGGGCCAGACGGGCATCATAGGCCGCGTGGGCATAAAGTTCAACAACTTCTCGCTGCGCAACCTCCTGGGCAAGAACAAGCTGCACCGCGGCTTCCTGCCGGCAGGCGACGGCGAGCAGGTGGGCCTGTCGTACCAGACCAACGGCCGCTACTACTCCTCGCTCTCTGCCAGCTACGGCACGGGCTGGTTTGGCGGCAAGCGCCCCAACTCGCTCAGCATCGGTGCCTACTACTCCAAGCAGAGCGACGTCAGCAGCAACTACTACAACTCTGCCTACCTTAACTCGCTCTATAGCTACAACTACGGATACGGATACCTGAACAACGGCTATTATAATAATTATGAGAGCTTCCTTGACGACGACAAGTATGTCAAGCTGCTCGGCATCTCCGTGGGCTGGGGCAAGCGCCTGCGCTGGCCCGACGACTACTTCCAGTTCCAGGCCACCCTGGCCTACCAGCGCTACATGCTTAAGGACTGGCAGTACTTCCTCATCAGCAATGGTAACTGTAACAACCTGAACCTGTCGCTGGCTCTGGCCCGCACATCAACCGACAACCCGCTCTTCCCGCGCACCGGCTCAGAGTTCTCGCTCTCCGTCACGTTGACGCCGCCCTGGTCGCTCTTTGACAACAAGAACTACCAGAACCTGGCCACTGTGGAGACCTACACCAACGACTACGAGCGCTTCCAGAGCGAGCAGCGGGAGAAATACCGCTGGGTGGAGTACCACAAGTGGAAGTTCCGCAGCCGCACCTTCACCGCCCTCACCAGCGGACAGAAGTGCTTCGTGCTGATGACTCGCGTGGAGTTCGGCTTGCTTGGCTCCTACAACAAGTACAAGAAGTCGCCCTTTGAGACCTTCTACGTGGGCGGCGACGGCATGAGCGGATACAGCACCAGCTATGCCGAGGAGACCATCGGCCTGCGCGGCTACGAAAACGGCTCCTTGTCGCTGTCGGCCAACGCCATTAGCAGCGAGCGCACGCCGGGCCGCACCAGCAGCTACGACGCCTACGCCTACGACCGTTTCACCTTGGAGCTGCGCTACCCCTTCATGCTGGGCAACACCACCATCTACGGACTCGGATTCCTTGAGGCGGGCAACGCATGGGCCAGCACAAAGGACTTCAACCCCTTCGACATGAAGCGTTCCGCCGGCTTCGGCGTGCGCATCTTCCTCCCAATGGTGGGCCTGATGGGTATTGACTGGGCCTACGGTTTCGACAACGTCTACCAGGGCAGCAGCACATGGCGCAAGGGCGGCAGCCAGTTCCACTTCATCTTGGGACAGGAGTTCTAACCTAAGTTAAGAGTTAAGAGTTAAGAGTTAAGAGTTCTCGCCTGTGGCGATTAAGAATTAAGAATTAAGAATTAAAGTGTTATGAAGAAGCTTATTATCTGCGCTATCTGTGTAATCTGCGGTTTTGTAACGGCTGATGCACAGAAGTTTGCCCTCATCGACATGGACTATATTCTGAGGAACATTCCTGCCTACGAGCGTGCCAACGAGCAGTTGGAGCAGGTGTCGCGCCGCTGGCAGGCTGAGGTTGACGCACTCTACACCGAGGCACAGACCATGTACCGCACATACCAGAACGAGGTGGTGTTCCTCTCGGCCGAGCAGAAGCAGCAGCGCCAGGATGCCATCATGGAGAAGGAGCGCCAGGCCGCAGAGCTGAAGCGCCAGTACTTCGGGCCTGAAGGCGAGCTGTTCAAGAAGCGCCAGTCGCTGATGAACCCTATCCAGGAGGAGATTTACAATGCCGTCAGGGACGTGGCAGAGCTGCGCGGCTACCAGCTGGTGCTTGACCGGGCCAGCGACACGGGCATCATCTTCGGTTCGCCACGTGTAGACATCAGCAACGAGGTGCTCCAAAAACTGGGATACTCCAACTAACTTTAGCCCCCTAAGTCAGGGGGTTGGGGGTCTGAACAGGCGCAGTCTCCCCAAAACATTAACACAATAAAAAATGTCTGATAAACGCTTGTTCAGACCCCCATCCCCCTGACTCAGGGGGCAGAAACAATGAAAAAGTTTATCCTTGGCGCCATCTGCGCCATCTGCAGCTTCACCGCTGCCAATGCTCAGGCCACAGCGCCTAAGTTCGGACATGTCAACTCACAGGAGATTGTGCAGGCCATGCCAGAGTTTGCCACTGCTCGCACCGAGATTGAGACCTTAACACACCAGTATGAGGCCGACCTGCAGCAGATGCAGGAGGAGCTGCAGCGCAAGGCCGAGGCTCTGGAGCGTGAGGAAGCCACACTGCCCGAGAACATCAAGAACCGCCGCAACCAGGAACTTCAGGACCTCTACCAGCGCATACAGCAGACCTACCAGGACAACCAGCAGGCTCTGCAGCAGGCCCAGCAGGAGAAGATGCAGGCCATAACCACAAGAGTACTTGAAGCCATCAAGGCTGTAGGCCAGGAGGGCGGATATGTCTATATCATGGATGTCTCCGGCGGCATACCTTACATCAGCACTACTCTTAGTACCGATGTCACGGCTCAGGTGAAGGCACGCTTAGGCATACAGTAATGAAGAAAGCTTTTCTCGCTTTAGCAGCATGCTTGGTGTCCGTCTTCGGCTTTGCCCAGACGGAGCCAGTGGCAGCTATTGACACCATTGCCGCCGACACCACGGCGACTACCAGCCTGAGGGTGGGCTACATCAGCTACAGCGCCCTGCTTGACTCCATGCCTCAGAAGGTCTTGGTGCAGCAGCAGATGGCTGAGCTTCGCAGCCAGTACGAGCGGGAGATGCAGCGCGTGGAGGGCGAGTTCAACCAGAAGTTCGAGGCTTTCCTTGAAGGCCGCAGCGACTATCCGCGCACCATCCTGCTTAAACGCCAGAACGAGCTTCAGCAGCTGATGCAGCAGAACATTGAGTTCCGCCGCCAAGCCCAGCAGGAGCTGGCACAGGCCGAGGAGGAGGCCATGAAGCCACTCCACGACCTGCTCCACCAGGCAATAGCCAGTGCAGCCAGAGCCTGCGGCGTTGCCTTCGTGCTGAACACCGACGATAACGCCAGCCCCTTCATTGACTCGGCTTACGGCGTAGACATCACTCCAAATGTATTAAGCGCTTTGGCAGATTTAGTTGCCGAACAATAGTATTTTATAGGCCGGAAAAACACGGAAGAACACCGTTCTCGCTTATCACTCAGTGAACGAAGACGGTGTTCTTCCGTGTTTTTCTGTGCCTAATAAAGACCTGTTCTTTTCTGTGCTGATAATTTCTTAGTTCCCCATCAGGCCAAGTCCCTTCGCCCTGCTCAGTCGCTGCTCCTTCGAAGCGTTGAGAATAGCTTTTGTCTGACTCCTGGATATAAGGGCGAAGATTATCATTGCCACAAGCCACACCACGAATGCGATGCCTACAGCCTTCCACTTGCCCACGAAGTAAAGGGCGAAAACGGGTATCAGCAGCCAGAAGATAAGGCGGAACCGCTTCCATATCTTGCCCACCTGTTCTTTCTCAGCCATGGACACCGGCGTGGTGCAGTCGGTGCGGTCGCCCTTGCCATCCATCACGAAGTAGTAGCGCGTAGCGTCGTCGTAGGTGTAGTACACGAACCAGTAGGGCACCATCACGTAGCAGCCCTTTGTCCTCAGCTCGTAGCTATGGCTCACGTTCAGGTGTCTTGTCTTCTGGCCCGACAGCTGGTTCTTCACCGCCTCCTTGGCTTTCTGCTCCATCTGCTTCACGCCGTTGCGCTCCCACGTCAGGTCCTTGTCGGTGTCGGGAGCCACGGTAAGCGGAGCCTGGTCGGTGCCTGCCGCCATAATCTCCGGCCTGTAGTTCTGCATCTGCTGCGGGTCGTAGGGGTAGTTGCTGCCGAAGCGCTTCAGCTCCTCGGGCACCTCGTTGCCCTGATATGCAAGGCAGAGGAAGTTGAAATTGCCCTGCACCTGTCCGCTTTGAGGCCTGTAGCGTGTCACGGTGCGCGTCTCAGCCTTGCCGTTGTTATATACAGTTTCCTTCTCGTCGTAGCCCACCTCGCAGTTGTATGTCACGTTGAATGTGCCTTCATAGAGGAACATGGGCAGGTATGCACGTATCACGTCCTCCGACCTTATCTTCTCAAAAATGTCCGTTGGCACATAGTCGCGCTTGATGAGCGTGTCAATGAGTTTCTTCTCGAAGTCCTGCTCGTTGGTGCTGAAGGCAATGATGCGCTCAGGAGTCGGCACGTCGCGCTGCGTCACCATGGGGTTCACCGCCGTGTTGTGGCAGTAAGGGCATTCCACCTTTGGCTGGAATGGGCTGAACTGCGATATTATGTTTCCGCAGCTTGGGCATTTCACCTGCTGCAGTGTCACTGTGTCTGCCATATCTATCCTATTCGTTTGTGTTTATTATGTGGTTACATTAAAGACGAGCCATTATCTCCGCCACCTTGGCATCGTACTGCTGCTGAGTGATGAGTCCTGCTGTAAGCATCTGCTTCATCTTCTGCAGCGACTGTATCGGGTCTGCCTGCGGGGTCTGCTGCTGAGGCTGGGCGTAAGCCTGTTGTGGCTGGGCATACGGCTGTTGAGGCTGAGCATACGGTTGCTGTGGCTGAGCGTATGGCTGCTGTGGCTGAGCGTATGGCTGCTGAGGCTGAGCGTATGGCTGCTGTTGCTGGCCAAATACCTGCTGCGCCACTCCCGCGAAGGTTCCTGCAGTGGCCGCAGCCATGCCAATGCCTACGCCGGCGCCTGCCATCTCTCCTCCCACTGAGCCGTTGGGATTGTTCACCATGTCCTTCATTATCTCCATGCCCTTTATCTGCTGGTAGGCCTGCCCCATCATGTTGTACTCCTCAACGCGGCTTCCGGCCTCTATGACACGAGCCTGAGCGGCACCCTGCGCTGTCATGCGCTGCAGGCGCACCTGCTGTTCGTACATCTGGCGCTGCTCCTCGTCCATTGAGAGTTTCACCGACATGTTCAGCAGCTGCAGTCCGTAAGGCTGCAACAGCAGCTGCACGCGCGGCATGGCCTCCTCGGCAATGGTGCGTATGCTCTTCGACACCTCCATGGCGTTTATCTGCTTCTCCTCCAATACGTTCGAGAAGATTTCTGCCACGTCGGTATATATGTATTCTACAAGCTTTCTTGACAGGTCGTCGGCTGTGTAGGTGTGGCTGTCACGCAGAATCTTCTGTATGAAAGCCACGCTGTCTACCACCTTCACGTTGTAAACGCCGTTGCCCCTGAGCAGTGCGCCGGGTCCGAAGACTGGGCAGGTGTAGCCAATGGGCTGCACGGTGCCCCAGTTCACGTTGAACTCTTCCGTCGAAATGAAGAACACCCTGCAGGGGAACTTGCTCTTTCCGCCTGTGATGGCCTCCTTGAACGAGCGGATGATAACCCTGTTCTGCGTCTTCAGCTCGTAGCGGCCAGTGGTAAACTTTCCCGCCACCTGTCCGCTCTCTACAAACACAGCCTCCTCGCCGGGGTTAACTATCAGCACGGCGTTGGTGTTGAAGTCCTCGTGGGGGTCGCGCCAGGCAATGATGTCACGGCGGGTTCTGCCTCCCTCGTTTTGGATGACGTCGGTTATGGCCCTGCCGTCAATCTGAATACCGTTCTTTCCGAATATTGACATAGTATCTGTATGTGTTAATAATGTTGCAAAGGTATAAAATAAATTGTTAATAGTTTATTGGCTCTTCTTAAAGTTAGTTAAATACAGCAAAATACAGGGCTGCGACTTCTTTATTGCCGCGCCGTGTTGGAAAATAATTAGTAATTTTGCAGACAGTAGTACTATGAACACCGCGATGATGCTTCCTTCCTGCAGCGGCCCCATAGGTGTGTTCGACAGCGGCTATGGCGGACTCACCATTCTTGACGGCATACGCCGCCATCTGCCTCAGTACGACTATCTGTACCTGGGCGACAACGCCCGTGCCCCTTACGGTCCTCGCTCGTTCGATGTTGTCTACGAGTTCACCCGTCAGGCCGTGCTCCACCTTTTCCAGGCCGGCTGCCACTTGGTTATCCTGGCCTGCAACACGGCTTCGGCCAAGGCTCTGCGCTCCATCCAGCAGAACGACCTGCAGCAGTGGGACCTGCAGCGCCGCGTGCTTGGCATCATCCGCCCCACGGCAGAAGTTATTGGCAGCCTCACCACGAGCCGCCACGTTGGCGTACTGGCCACCGAGGGCACCATTAAGAGCGAGAGCTACAACATAGAGATACAGAAGCTCCATCCCGATGTCACTGTCACTGGCGTGGCCTGTCCGCTGTGGGTACCGCTTGTAGAGATGGGCGAGGCCACCTCTCCCGGTGCCGATTACTTTGTAGAGAAGAACATAAACCAGCTGTTGCAGCAAGACCCCTTGATAGATGCCGTCATACTTGGCTGCACCCACTACCCTCTTCTATTGGATAAAATAAAGAAGTACACGCCCGCGCACGTGAACATTATTCCTCAGGGACACTATGTTGCCCGCTCCTTAGGCAGCTACCTCGGTCGCCATCCAGAGATAGAGCAGCAGTGCAGCAAGAATGGCACCACCCGCTATCTCACCACAGAGAATCCCGAGCGATTCTCCGCTCAGGCCCGTTTCTTTACAGGCCAGCCTGTCAGCGCCACACGCGTCAACCTTGCAGGGTAACAGCCATTTTAGTCCTTTTTGTCTGCTTCTATCAAGGCCAGCAGATGTCCTACGGCTTCTTCTTCAGGAATATTCTTCTCCACGCACTCCTTTCCTTTATAGAGCGAGATGCGTCCGCGCCCTGCTCCCACGTAGCCATAGTCGGCATCGGCCATCTCGCCCGGCCCGTTCACTATGCAGCCCATGATGCCTATCTTCAGGCCCACGAGGTGGCTCGTGGCCTCCTTGATGCGGCGGATGGTGTCCTGCAGGTTGTAGAGTGTGCGTCCGCAGCCCGGACAGCTTATGTACTCCGTTTTGGTGAACTTTATGCGGGCAGCCTGAAGGATGGAGTCCTGGAGGTTAGTGCAGAGTGTAGAGTTTGGAATGTAGAGTTTGCTGCCGCTTCCAGGTTGAACGACCAGCTTCGTGGCCTTGCGGTCTATGAGCAGCGCCCCTGCAGCCATGGCGGCCTTCAGCTGCAGCTGTTCCCAGTCGGGTGCGTCAAGTGTAAGGGTTATGGTGTCATCCTTTATGTTTGCCTCAGCCTCACTGCGCAACCCTGCGCACTCGTCGGCATGGTCTACGAGCCAGCGAGCCACGGGAATCTCTGCCTCTGGCTCCTCGCTCAGCGACACCCTGATGGTATCACCTATGCCCTCTGTGAGCAGCGCCCCTATGCCCACGGCACTCTTTATGCGTCCGTCTTCGCCCTCGCCGGCTTCAGTCACGCCAAGGTGCAGGGGGTAGTGCATGTCTTCCTTGTCCATCTGCTGCACCAACAGCCTCATGCTCTGAACCATCACCACAGTGTTGGAGGCCTTGATGCTTATCACCACATCGCCAAAGTTCTCGCGCTTGAAGATGCGCAGGAACTCCATGCAGCTCTCCACGATGCCGGCTGGAGTGTCGCCATAGCGCGACATTATGCGGTCGCTGAGTGAGCCGTGGTTCACGCCCACGCGCACGGCGGTGTGGTGCTCGCGGCAGATGGCAATGAACCGGCACAGGCGCTCGTCTATGCGCTGCAGCTCGGCGGCATACTCCTCGTCGGTATACTCCAAGTGCTTGAACGTGCGGGCTGGGTCAACATAGTTGCCAGGATTTATGCGCACCTTCTCACAGATGCGTGCTGCCGCGTCGGCCACGTTGGCATTGAAGTGCACATCGGCCACAAGGGGCTGCATGTAGCCGTCGGCCTTCAGCCGCCTGGAAATCTCTGCCAGCGAGTTCACCTCGCGCAGGCCCTGTGTGGTGAACCTCACCAGTTCGCCGCCCGCGTCAATGATGCGCTTGGCCTGGGCCACGCAGCCCTCTATGTCGTTAGTGTCGCAGGTAGCCATCGACTGCACCCTGACTGGATTCTTACCGCCAATGGCAATGTTGCCAACATGGCAGACGCTGCTCTCGCGGTGTATCACCTCATCCCACAAGGCATCAATAGCCTTTTGCGCCTTTTGGGCGAAATAGTGCGCTAACATATTCCTAAACTCTGCAAGTTCTGATTCGGAATTAATGCTATTAATGGCATTCATGAATTCCAGTTGTGCCTGTTGACTGTACGACATAAGCGTTCCCTTTACTTTTTCAATGCAAAGTTACTACTTTTTCCTTTCCCGCCGTGCCCGCTGTACGTTAAATAATCCCAAAAGAATCGTGCCCCGCACCATTATTACGAACAAAACAATTATTTTTGCATTTTACATTATAAAAACCATGACTACTATGTTACGAGCAACCCTGATAGCCACATTAATCTCCTGTGCAGCCCTCACGGCAAATGCGCAGCCCCGTTACGACTACTCTCGCCTTACCATGGAGCAGATTGACCGCGGTGTTGTGGCCGTGCGCCAGGCCGACGGCCGCGTGTTCATCAGCTGGCGCGTGCTGCGGCAGGACAATGCCGGCGAGGCTTTCGATGTGTACCGCAACGGCGTTAAGCTGAACACAGAACCACTGACACGGGGCGGCTCGCACTTCATTGACGAGCAGCCGCTCGCGGGAGTCGACGCCACCTACGAGGTAAGAGGCGGCAGCGTGGCTCCAGGCCGCTTCACCCTCAAGGCCGACTCGCCCGTGGGCTTCCTGAGCGTGGCAATCCAGAAACCTGAAGGCGGCACCACCCCCGACGGTCACAGCTATACATACTCGGCCAACGATGCCACCGTGGCCGATGTAGACGGCGACGGGCAGTACGAGATAATACTGAAGTGGGACCCGTCGAACGCCCACGACAATGCCCACGACGGCTTCACCGGCTCCACCATCTTCGACTGCTACAAACTGGACTACAACAGCGAGACGGCTAACAGCAATTCTGTTAACAGCAGCCTGCTCTGGCGCATAGACCTTGGGCGCAACATCCGCTCTGGCGCCCACTATGTTCCATTCATTGTCTACGACCTTGACGGTGACGGCCGGGCCGAGCTGGTGGTGAAGACTTCCGACGGCACCCGCGACGGCCTTGGCAACGTCATTGGCGACTCGCTGGCCGACTACCGCCACGGCGCTGTAAACGCATCAGCCCCTGACAGCAGCGGCAACTTCCAGCGTCAGGACGAGTGGGCACGCTATAATCAGCGGGGACGCAGGGCCATGACGGGCCGCATACTCACCGGGCCGGAGTATATCACCGTGTTCGACGGACTAACAGGCCGTGCCATGGACACCAAGCCCTACATACCCGAGCGCGGAAACATACACGACTGGGGCGATGCCTACGCCAACCGCTCCGACCGCATGCTGGCTGCCGTGGGCTATCTTGACGGCCAGCATGCCAGCGCCATCTTCTGCCGCGGCTACTACACGCGCACCGTGCTCGCCGCCTGGGACTGGGACGGCCACGAGCTGACACAGCACTGGGTGTTTGACACCAACAACCCGCAGTGGACCAGCTATGCCGGGCAGGGCAACCACAACCTGCGCGTGGCCGACGTTGACGGCGACGGCTGCGACGAGATAACCTACGGTTCCATGGCTGTGAACAACGACGGCACAGGGCTTTACAATACTGGCTTCGGCCATGGCGATGCCATACACCTCGTGGCCGACGCCCCCACGGGCAAGCTCTACATCTGGGACTGCCACGAGAACCGCCGCGACGGCAGCGACTTCCGTGATGCCGCCACGGGCCAGGTGGTGTTCCAGATTCCAAGTTCAAGCGATGTGGGCCGCTGCATGGCTGCCGACATTGACCCGACGAACCCCGGCGTGGAGATGTGGAGCACCGACAGCCACGGCGTGCACAGCCAGACGGGCGATGCTGTCCTCGTGGCAGGCGATGCCTCCGACCCGCAGCACAACAACCAGCTGATAATGAACGGCCGCTGGCTCAGCGTGAACTTCGGTATCTGGTGGGACGGCGACCTGCTGCGCGAGCTGCTCGACCGCCAGCGCGTCACCAAGTACGACTGGCAGCAGCACTCTATTGCCGACGTGCACCACTTCGCTGAGTGTCAGTTCAACAACGGCACCAAGTCGAACCCATGCCTGCAGGCTGACATGCTGGGCGACTGGCGCGAGGAGGTCATCGCCCGCAACCGCGAGTCAACAGAGCTGCTCATCTACGTGAGCACCATTCCCACTGACTACCGCATAAACTGCCTCATGCAGGACGTGCCCTACCGCCTGTCAGTGGCCTACCAGAACGTGGGCTACAACCAGCCGCCTGAAACGGGTTTCTACATTGGCCCCGACAACACTGGCTACCTCAAGTGATTCAACTTCCGCAAGTAAAAAAGAACCACGGATTACACGGATTGCACGGATTCTTGCGCCGGGGCGGGAATTGCGGCTTTAGCCGCTGTAATCCTAAACAATCCATCAACGGAAACAGTTATGGGGAAACAAAATCCCCTAAATCCTTAAATCCGTGGTTCAAAAAGAACTTGTTAGTTACATAACCGCATGGGATTTAAATAATCGAAGAGGAGATTGTATGAAGATAGGAGCAATAGACCTTGGCACGCAGCCCGTGTTCTTGGCACCCATGGAGGATGTCACCGACATTGGGTTCCGCCAGCTGTGCAAGCGCTTCGGTGCCTCGGTGGTATATACAGAGTTCGTGAGCGCCGAGGCATTGGTGCGCGACGTGAAAAGCACCGTCCAGAAACTGAACATAAGCGACAGCGAGCGCCCCGTGGGCATACAGATCTACGGCCGCGACACCGATGCCATGGTGGAGGCGGCAAAAATAGTGGAGCAGGCCGGACCGGACCTCATAGACCTCAACTTCGGCTGCCCAGTGAAGAAGGTGGCCGGCAAGGGTGCCGGGGCTGGCATGCTGCAGAACATTCCAAAGATGCTTGACATCACCCGTCAGGTGGTAAACGCCGTGAAGCTGCCCGTAACGGTGAAGACACGCTTAGGGTGGAACAGCGAACAGCTTATCATCACCACCCTGGCCGAACAGCTGCAGGACTGCGGCATCAAGGCCCTCACCATCCACGGGCGCACCCGCTCGCAGATGTACACCGGCCAGGCCGACTGGACCCTGATTGGCGAGGTGAAGAGCAACCCCAGGATTACCATTCCCATCATTGGCAACGGCGACATCACCTCGGCCGCCGAGGCACGCCAGGCCTTCGAGCAGTACGGCGTGGATGCCGTCATGGTGGGCCGAGCCACCTTCGGGCGGCCATGGATTTTCAGCGAGATACGCAACGAACTTGACGGAATGCCCGATCCGGCCTTCACCTTCAGCCAGAAACTCGACATCCTGCTGGAGCTGCTACGCATCAATGTGGAGCGCATAGACGAGCCAAGGGGCATCATCCACACACGCCGCCACCTGGCCGCCACGCCAATATTCAAGGGAATAGCCAATTTCCGGCCCACCCGCATAGCCATGTTGCGAGCCACCACGCTGCCAGAGCTTACCGACATTCTGGAGCAGACACGCACCATGCTTGGCGGACAATGACACATTTAGCTCGGAAAAACCAAAAGAAAAGTGACTTTTTCTTTGGCTTTTCGCTCGCTTATTCGTACCTTTGCACTGACATAACAAACTTAACACACTAATAACATTAACTATCATTATGGCAAACTTATTTTCACTTGAAGGCAAGAACGCCTGGATAACAGGCGCCTCCTACGGCATCGGCTTCAACATTGCAAAGGCATTCGTAGCTGCCGGAGCAAAGACCATCATCTTCAACGACATCAACGAGGCTGCCCTGGAGCGCGGCCTGGCCAACTACAAGGAGGCCGGCATTGACAACGTGAAGGGATACGTGTGCGACGTGACAAAGGAGGACGACGTGAAGGCTCTCGTGGAGAAGATCCACGCTGAGGTGGGCCAGATTGACATTCTGGTGAACAACGCCGGCATCATCAAGCGCATACCCATGCACGAGATGAAGCGCGCCGAGTTCCAGCAGGTCATCGACATCGACCTGGTTGGTCCGTTCATCTGCTCCAGCGCCGTGATACCCGAGATGATGGAGCGCCGCGAGGGCAAGATCATCAACATCTGCTCCATGATGTCTGAGCTTGGCCGCGAGACAGTGAGCGCCTACGCAGCTGCAAAGGGCGGCCTCAAGATGCTGACGCGCAATATCTGCTCGGAGTACGGCGGGTCCAACATACATTGCAACGCAATAGTTCCCGGCTACATAG
>JAFTAR010000053.1 GCA_017455495.1 Prevotella sp. | reverse complement strand
TGATACTTTCCGTGAGGTTACCGGAACCAACAAATCACTTCACTTGACGATGGTGACTTCCGCAGGATTGATACATAATGCCGGATGGCAGAGTGTCAACAATGAAGTGAACATTGACGATCTCTTCCATGCATAAAAAGATTTCAGGGAACTTTTGGCAGTTTGATAAGAATTCTGTAACTTTGTCCCAAATAAAGAATCAGAAACTATGAGAGTAATCTGCGACGCACCCGGACAGACCTGCAACCGGCTGTGGACATACTTAGCCAGCGTAGCACTATGCCTGGCAGAGAAGAAGAGAATGGTAATCATCTTCTTCGACTGGACCATTGAGGACTTCCCCAATCTGCTCCACCATAAGCGCATATACTTCCCCCTGTGGCACAAGTGGTACTTGGAGCGGGGCAACGGGTGGAACAACTACAAGGGCCTGACGTGGAAAGTGACCCACAGCAAACGGTGGGACAAGGTGTTCCGGTTCCTGGGGTTCACCAAAGGCTGGCAGACGCGCACCGACACCCGCTACCTGCGCCAGACGCTGCCTGAGCTGAAGACCATTTTCCGTCCAAAGGAGGAAATAATGCAAAAGGCCGAAGGGATGATAGCCGGGTTGCGGCAAGAAGCCGATATCATAGTTGGAGTGCACATCCGCCGCGGCGACTATGCCACTTGGAACGACGGCCGGTTCTTCTATGAGCTGGAGGACTACCGGCAGTTCATGCTGAGAGTGCAGCAACTTTACAGCGGACGCCGCGTGGCCTTCTTTATCAGTTCCAATGAAGACTTCTCGCCGGAGCAGTTTGAAGGCTGCCTCTGCCGACGCTTTGGCAAAGAACCGTCGGGGGCTATACTCGACCTCTACACACTGAGCCTCTGCGACAACATTATGGGACCTTTCAGCAGCTACTCACGATGGGCATCATTCATAGGCGAGGTGCCCTTGTGCTTCCTTGAAAACAAGGAGCAGCAGTTTACTGCCGACAGCTTCTCAAAGATTGTTGACTTCTTCCACTTCGAGAACGGTAAAGAGATTTTTGACTGGTAACCTGCCACAGACTTTACATATATGTCAGAAAGAATAATTATTGGCATGGATGCCAAGCGCATAGTGCGCAACGGCACGGGTCTTGGCAACTACGGGCGCACCCTGGTCAACGACCTTTCAGCACACGACGAGTTAGAGCTGCGGCTCTATGCCCCCGACAACGGGATGACCCAGCTGCGCTCACAGATAGTGGGCCGGCCCAACGTAGTATTCTGCTACCCGCGCCATGCCCGCACTGCCATAGGCAAGGCACTGTGGCGGCAGAAGGGCATAGTGAAGCAGATGGTGCGCGACGGCGTGCAACTGTATCACGGCCTTACAGGCGAGCTGCCGTCGGGCATACGCAAGGCCGGCATACGCACCGTGGTCACCATCCACGACCTCATCTTCATGCGCCACCCGGAGTACTACAACCAGACCGACGTGAAGATATACACCCGCAAGTTCCTGCGCACCCTGAAGGAGGCCGACCGCATTGTGGCCATCAGCGAATGCACCAGGCGCGACATCTGCGAACTGGGCAACATAGACAAAAGCCGCGTAGACGTCATATACCAAAGCTGTGCCCCCCGCTTCACTGAGGTGCCCGATGCCAAGAAGCTTTGGGACGTGAGAGACCGCTACTGCCTGCCCGACCGCTACATACTCAGCGTAGGAAGCATTGAGGAGCGTAAGAACGTGCTCCTTGCAATAAAGGCCCTCAGTTACCTGCCCGACGATGTATCATTAGTGATAGTGGGACGCCAGACGCCCTATTCCGACATGGTCCACGAATATGTCTACGAGCACCGCCTTCACAGCCGCGTGCAGATGCTCCACGGCGTGCCCGACGATGACCTGCCATCGCTCTACCGCATGGCCGACTGCTTCGTCTACCCCTCGCGCTACGAGGGTTTCGGCATTCCCATCATCGAGGCCATAAGGCAGGGGCTGCCCGTGGTGGCCTGCACGGGGTCGTGTCTTGAGGAGGCCGGAGGTCCTGACAGTTTGTATGTTAGCCCCGACGACCCGGAGGCTATGGCACACGCCCTGAACCAGATGCTCTTCGGAGCAGATGGCCGACAGCAGCGCATAGAGCGCAGCCGCAAGTACATTGAGCGCTTTGAAAACAGCGACACAGCCGGCCGCTTTGCCGAGCTGTACCGAAGTATGCTATAAGGAAAAAATGGAACGGAAACTGAAAAAGCTGTTGGAGGCCGTTGAGAAAGAAGTGCTGCGGCGCCCCAGCGTGAAGACTCTCGACCGTCTGTCTCTGCTGGCCGGATTCCAAGACTGGAACGACTTCCAGAGAGCCTGGGACGGCAACGAGGCGGAAGAGAACGACGCTGACAAAAAAGAAGGCTGAGCTATGAAAGCTCCTCGGTGAGCACGGCCTCCAGTTCTTCTGCAGAAAGACGCAGGCGGAACTGTCCGCCTCTGGCCAGAGATATGCCTCCCGTCTCCTCTGAGACTATTATCACAAGGGCATCGCTCTCCTGGCTCATGCCGAGGGCGGCACGGTGACGCAAGCCAAGCTCCTTGGGAATGCTGAGGTCGTGGCTCACGGGAAGGATGCAGCCGGCAGCGCAGATGCGGTGGTCGCGGATAACCATGGCACCGTCGTGCAAGGGGGAGTTCTTGAAGAAGATATTCTCTATGAGCCGCTGGTTGATATTGGCATTCACCACCTCGCCGGTAGCCACAATGTCGCCAAGCTCCGTGTTGCGCTCCATAACGATGAGGGCACCCACCTTTCCCTTCGACATCTGCATGCAGGCCATAACTATAGGCATTATGTCGCGCTTAAGCTGCTCCTGGTTGTCATTGTTGCTATGCTTGGGCATGAAGAACTTCAAAATGGAGTGCATGCGGCGGCGGGCGCCAAGGTTATACAGGAACTTGCGTATGTCCTCCTGGAAGATTACTATCAGGGCGATGACGCCCACCGACACCAGTTTGTCGAGAATGGTGCCAAGGAGCTTCATCTCCAGAATCTGCGAAACGAAGAGCCAAATCACCACGAATATCGTGATGCCTACAAACACGTTGAGCGAGCGCGACTCGCGCATCAGCCTGTACACGTAGTACAGCATCATGCCTACCAGCAGGATGTCTATTGCGTCTTTTATGCCAAAATCGAAGAACACGAGTCAGGAGTTGAGGGTTGAGAATTGAGATTTATAATTTATTATCTATTAATTATTATTTAGGCCGCAGGCCGCTATGACTCTGCAGGTCTCCACGGCTTCCTTCACATCGTGCACCCGCAGAATGCCTGCGCCCTTCATGAGGGCTATGGCATTGAGGGCAGTGGTGCCGTTGAGGGCTTGCTCCGGAGTTGTGTCCAACAGTTTGTATATCATTGACTTGCGGCTCACGCCCACCAGCAGCGGCAGCTCCATCACTAACAGGCGGTCAAGGACGCTTAGCAGCTGGTAGTTCTGCTCCAGCGTCTTGCCGAAGCCGAAGCCTGGGTCAAGGATAATGTCCTTCTGCCCCATGCTGCGCAGCTGTGCCACCCGGTCGGCAAAGAACAGGAGGGTCTCCTCAAGCGTCGCCTTGCTTGACATTAATATATAAGGTATATTCAGGCGGCTCACCGTGCGCAGCATGTCGGGTTCACCTCCACCCACGTCGTTGATGATGTCTGCGCCATATTCCTCCACTGCCATGCGGGCTATTTCCGGGCGGAAGGTGTCCACGCTGACGGTGGCTTCAGGCAATTCGCGTCTCACCACTTCAAGGGCCATTCTCAGGCGGGCCGTCTCATCCTCTTCGCTGACGGGTTCCGACCCTGGCCTGGTGCTGCATGCACCAATGTCGATGATGTCGCCTCCCTGCTCCACAATCTCGCGGGCGCGCTCTGCCACAGCTCTCTCCGTCTGCACCCGGCTCGCAGCATAGAACGAGTCGGGGGTGACGTTGAGAATCCCCATCACTCGCGGCTCGCCAAGGTCAAGCAGCCGGCCTTTTATGTTCAGAGTATATTGCATATCAAGCAGCTTCGTAAAAAACTTGACCGACACGGTCTATATGGTCCCCTATGGGAGTTCCTTTTTTCTTCTGATAGTCCAGCAGGTCAACTGAGTAAAGAAGTTCCAGATCCTCAATGTCACACTGGATATCAAGCATCATCCGGTAGTCTATGTCCTTCCCTATGATAGCGAGGTCAATATCAGAGCCAGCACGGAATGTACCTTTCGACCTTGAGCCGAAAATCAGGACTTTCTCTATATTTGTGTAACGGCGAAACACTCCGTATAAATCCTGCACCACTGTATCACTAAGCCCAAACTTCATACCTGCTGATAGTCAGACTGAATTGCCAATTGTGCCAAATCATTATCCAGCTCCTTCAAGAGCGGAGCATAGTCGTTGTAAATGAGCTGTATAATGGGCAGCAACTCTTCTTCGTCATACACATGGCTAAGTGTGTTCCTTGACTTCGCCATCTTTCTCCATCCATCATGGTCGGAAATAAGGCCGTCTTCAAAAGCCATCTTCATTGTGCCGTTAGGCCCCAGCATAAATTCATAGCCCTTGTATAGAAGAAGGTCTTGCATTACTTTCCACGCCAGCTCAAAAGTGTATTCAAAGCGCTGTACAAGGCCCTCAAGCTCCAGCTCTGACAAGTCGTCCATATAACGGTCTGCCTCTGTTACCTCAATGAGTCTCATACATGCCTTGTGGAAGTTTGTGTAGCGTTGAATCCACCTTATGTCTTTCTCCTGTTCCATAACACTTCACGCATTTTAATGCAAAGATATGAAGAAATAGTGAATGGCGCAAACTTTTGAGAGACTTTTCTATAAAAAAACGCATAACACAGAGAAGGTAAACTGTGCTATGCGCTTCATGTTATTATTCTTCATTCCAGCCGTGCCATACCTATTTCTTGTAGCACTGGAACATCTGGCTTACCGTGTCGGCGGGCAGCTTCTTGGTGAGCAGGCTCACAATCCACACCACGGGGAAGCCGCCCAGCATGGCTATGGCACCGCAGTTGATGGGGTTGACTGGGTTGCCAAGGAGCATGTTTACCACGGTGAAGCCCACACCCCAGATGAAGCAGGCCCAGACGCTGGCAGTGGTGACTCCGCGCCAGTAGAGGCCCAGCATGAAGGGAGCCAGGAAGGCACCGGCCAAAGCGCCCCACGAGATACCCATGAGCTGGGCAATGAACGTGGGCGGGTTGAGGGCTATGAGCAGGGAGATGGCTATGAAGAACATTATCAGCACACGCATCACCACTACCTTGCGGCGCTCTATACGCTCGGCCACCACATCGTCGATGGTGCCCTCCTCCACCTCGCCCGGCAGCGACTTCTTGTCGCGGTAGATGAGATCGAGGGTCATGGTGCTTGAAGAGGTGAGCACCAGCGAGGCCAATGTAGACATTGAGGCAGAGAGCACCAGGAGCACCACAAGGGCTATGAGCACGTCGGGCAGGGTGACAAGCATGGCGGGCACTATGCTGTCAAAGGCTATCTTGCCGTCAACGACTACGGGGTCGTAGAGCCGGCCGAAGCCACCAAGGAAGTAGCAGCCGCCAGCCACGATGAGGGCGAAGACGGTAGAGATGATGGTGCCGCGGCGAATGGCACTCTCGTCGGTTATGCTGTAGAACTTGCCAACCATCTGCGGCAGGCCCCATGTGCCAAGCGAGGTGAGGATTACCACGCCCAGCAGGCCCCACGGGTCGGGACCGAACCATGAGGCGAAGACTCCCGGCTCGCCTGCGGCGGAACCGTCGCCTACGCTATCTGCAGGCACGGCGGCAAGCTTGGCAACGGCCTCCGTCAGTCCGCCCTGTGCTGATAGCACGGCGGCTATGACGGCCACAATGCCAAAGAGCATGATGATGCCCTGGATGAAGTCGTTCATGGCTGTAGCCTTGTATCCGCCAAGGATTACATAGACAGCCGTGAGCACAGCCATGATGATGACACAATACTCGTAGGGAATGCCGAAGCCCATCTCGAACAGGGTGCTGATGCCTTTGTACACACCGGCTGTGTAGGGAATGAGGAACACGAAGGCTATGATGGAGGCCGCCACGCGAAGGCCCTGGTCCTGGAAGCGGGTGCCAAAGAAGTCGGGCATGGTGCGGCTCTCTATATGCTGCGTCATAAGCTTTGTGCGCTTGCCCAGTATTATCCAGGCCAGGAGCGAGCCTATCACGGCGTTGCCTATGCCTATCCACGAGCTGCTAAGGCCATACTTCCAGCCAAACTGTCCGGCATAGCCCACGAATACCACTGCCGAGAAATAGCTGGTGCCAAAGGCAAAGGCCGTGAGCCATGGCCCTACGGCGCGCCCGCCCAGCACAAATCCGTCAACACTGCTGGCCTGCTTGCGGGTGTATAGACCCACACCTATCATCACGACCAGGAAAATTATTGTAAGAAGAACTTTTATGAACATTGTTATTACCCTCCTAAGTTACTTAGCCCAGTCAAAGCGCACCTGCATCTGCGCCATGATGGCATGGTTTGCTGTGTGATGGAAACCTCCTGCGGTAGAGGCATTCTTATAGACATACTGCAGCTGGAAGCGGTTTTTCTTGAAGAACCACCACTGCACACCGGCTATCACCTTGTGCTGGTCATAGTCCAGGTCTGTGTTGAAATTAAAGTAGTCGTAGCTTCCCACCAGGTCCACACCCCTCGCAATGGGCACGTTTCCGGTGATGTAGGCACCGCGGCTGGTGGTGTTCTTGTCCTTTCCCTCCAAATACTCGCCATGGACATTGAAGGCCGGCGACTTATAGTCGAAACCCAGTGTCCAGCGGTTTCGCCTGTAGTTTTCCCCCACGGCAATGTCGGGGTTGTAGAGCGAAGCCGCCACGGCATGGCCGCGTCCTATCTGTCCCGTAGCCACCAGGTTTAGTCCACGGGCCGGGCGATACTCTATGCGACCAATGAAGTCCTTCTCAGCGTTCTGGTCCTTACGGTTGATGCCCTGTCCGTTCATCACGTCTACCTCGTAGCGCAGCTTCTGGTCGTTGGTCTCGCCAAAGATGGCCATGCCCAGGTCGCGGCCGTACTGCACGCCGAGCAGCGGGTCGCTGCCGCAGCCGGTGAGGTAGGTCACGCCCTCGCTGTAGACATCAATTGCCTCCATGGCCGTGGGCGAGAGCGGGTTCTCGTAGGAGAGGCCGTTCTTGAACTGGCCGAGGCGAACGGTGAGGGCCTTGTTGCGGCTGAAGCGGTAGTCCATGTAGTACTCCTGAACCACGCTGTTGAAGTCGTGCATGAAGAGAAATGAGATGCGGTCGGTGAT
The DNA here is from genome assembly GCA_017455495.1 of Prevotella sp. Classification (GTDB taxonomy): domain Bacteria; phylum Bacteroidota; class Bacteroidia; order Bacteroidales; family Bacteroidaceae; genus Prevotella. The sequence continues at coordinate 10,824 of JAFTAR010000053.1, read as the reverse complement.
TTGGGCGTTGGCCCAGAACAGCGTGCGCTTCAGTTCGTAGGTGTTGGCATCGGTGCCGTCCTGATGTGTGTAGTTGAAGCCTCCCTGGGCATAACCGTGCAGTTGGATACGGTCGGCAACGTCAGCCAGCCAGTCGGTGCTGCCCTGCTGCCCCATGGCAGCCACGCTGCTGAACACCGCCAGCGCCGCTGCCAGTGTTCGAAGTTTGCAAGAATTTAGTTTCATTTTGTCATTATTTAGAAAGTTTGTTTAGTTCTTGCGGCGGCAAAGGTACAAATAAACTGACAAAGTGCCAAAGAAAAAGCACTTTTCTTTGACTCACTCCCCCTTTTTCATAATGTTTCATAACGCGGAAGCAAATTTTTCGCTCTTCGCTCTTCACTTTTCACTTAAAAGTATTACCTTTGCAGCCGTTATGGCAATAGAAAGTGCAATATTCCGGCGGTCGGAGCTTCTGCTCGGCGAAGAGGCCATGAAGGGCATCGCCTCCAAGCGCGTCATCATCTTCGGTGTGGGCGGCGTTGGTTCATGGTGTGCAGAGAGCCTGGTGCGAAGCGGCATCCGTCAGCTCACCATCGTTGACAGCGACCGCGTGTGCATCACCAACATCAACCGCCAGCTCATGGCCACCACCAAGACCATTGGCCAGGTGAAGGTAGAAGCCCTGCGCGAGCGCCTGCTCACCATACACCCCTCGGCCGAGGTGACGGCCCTCCAGAAGATATTCAGCGAGGAGACGGCTGCCGATTTCGAACTTGAGCAGTACGACTATATCATTGACGCCATTGACTCGCTGAAGGACAAGACGCTGCTCATCCTCATGGCTACAGCTCTCCTCCCGTCAGGTAGTGGGAACAAGAGGGCGGTTTTCTTTTCGTCGATGGGAGCCGCACTGAAGCTTGACCCCACGCGCATCAAGGTGGCCGAGTTCTGGCGAGTGCAGGGCGACCCCCTGGCCCGCGCCCTCCGCAAGCGCTTCAAGCGCGACGGCCGCTATCCGCGCCGCAAGTTCCTCTGCGTTTACAGCGACGAGCTGCTGCAGAACAAAGGCCACAACGCCACCTGCGGCACCGAGCAGTGCCTCTGTCCCAAGGCCAAGGCGGGGCCTGGTGCCCCCGAGCTGCTCAACCACGAGTGGTGCTCGTCGAAGGCACAGATAAACGGCACGCTGGCCCACATCACAGCCATCTTCGGCTTCATGCTGGCAGGCCTCGTGATTCAGAATGCCGCCGCGGGGCAAGGCTAAGCCACCACCACACCAACACAACCACCACAACCACCACCACACCAACACAACCACCACCACACCAACACAACCACCACAACCACCACCACACCAACACAGCCACAACTCCCTTCCCGTCAGGGAAGGGAACCAGCCCACCCAAGCAAAGACATGACCAGAACCAACCGCCTCACCCTACTCTCCCTCTGCCTGCTCTCCGCAACCACCCTCCCAGCACAGACGGAGCCCCCTGCCGACACCCTCATGACGCAGGACCTCACTGGTGTCACCGTGTCGGCACGCCGCAGAGGCACCATGCGCATTAGCGGTGCTGAAAACGGAATCCTGATAGGGCGCGAGGAGCTGTTCAGGGCCGCCTGCTGCAACCTGGGCGAGAGCTTCACCACCAACCCCTCGGTCGACGTGAGCTACAGCGATGCCACCACGGGGGCCAAGCAGATAAGGCTGCTGGGCCTCAGCGGCACCTACGTACAGATGCTCACCGAGAACATACCTAACTTCAGGGGCGGTGCCTCTACATACGCCCTTGACTACGTGCCGGGGCCGTGGATGCAGAGCATACAGGTGTCGAAGGGAGCCTCCAGCGTGCGCAACGGCTACGAGAGCATAACGGGCCAGATTGACATAGAGTACCTCAAGCCCGACAACGACGAGGGCATCACCTTCAACCTCTACGGCAACTCCCTGAGCCGCTTCGAGGCCAATGCCGACGGCAACCTGCACTTAGACAGCCACCTGAGCACAGAGCTGCTGCTGCACTACCAGGACGACTACGCCCACCACGACCAGAACCACGACGGCTTCATGGACCAGCCCAACCTGCGCCAGTGGAACCTGCAGAACCGCTGGAAATGGCGGGGCGACCGTTACATCTTCCACGCCGGCGTAGCCCTCTTAAGGGATGAGCGCGACGGAGGCCAGAACAGCCACACCCTCAGCCACAGCGCCCAGCCAGCCAATGAGCATCAGCACCACCCGCAGTATTTCCACATTGGCCTTGCCACCGACCGCTACGAGGCCTACATGAAGCATGCCTTCATCATCAACCCCGAGCACTCCACCAACCTGGCCCTCATGGCCAGCGGCTCGCTCCACCAGACCACTGCCGACTTTGGCCTCAAGGACTATGATGCCACTGAGCGCAACGGCTACCTGCAACTGATGTTCGAGCACAAGTTCACCCCGCAGCACGAACTCTCAGCAGGCCTCTCTCTCAACCACGACTACATAAAAGCCACGGCGACGGCACTCTCTACACTCTACGCCATAAACTATAAGCTAACGACTCCCGGCCTCTACGCCCAGTACACCTATAACCTTGACGAGAAGCTGGTACTCATGGCCGGTCTGCGGGCCGACCACAGCAACCGCTACGGCACCTTCGTCACGCCGCGCCTCCACCTAAAGCTCACGCCCCACCCCATTGTTTCCCTCCGTCTCTCAGCTGGCAAGGGCTACCGCGCCGTCCATGCCCTGCCCGAAAACACCTACCTGCTGGCCAGCGGCAGGGAACTGGTCATAGACAGCGACCTGAAGCAGGAGGAAGCCTGGAACCTGGGCGGCAGCGCCTCGCTGTTCATTCCCCTGGGCGGCCGCACGCTGCGCCTTAACGCAGAGTACTACCACACCCGCTTCATGGAGCAGGCCGTCATTGACCGCGACACCGACCCCACGAAGATTCTCATCACCAACCTCGGCGGCGGCAGGTCCTATTCCCACACCTTCCAGGTTGATGCCTCCTACCCCGTTGTTGAGGGACTGGAGCTGCTGGCAGCCTGGCGCTGGAACGACGTGAAGACCACCTACGGCGGCAGGCTCATGGACAAGCCACTCACCAACCGCTACAAGGCCCTCCTCACTGCCACCTACAAGACTCCCCTCGGCCTCTGGCAGGCCGATGTCACCCTTCAGCTCAACGGCGGCGGCCGCCTGCCTGAGTATGCCGGAGGCTCGTTCAAGGCCTACGAGCAGCTGCAGGCACAGGTGACGCGCTGGTTCCGCCACTTCTCGGTATACATAGGTGGCGAGAACCTCACCGGTTTCCGCCAGAAGACTCCCATACTGAGCGCCGACCTGCCATGGAGCACCACGTTCGACCCCACCCTCGTCTGGGGGCCCGTTCACGGCAGGCTCTTCTACGCCGGCATAAGGATGAACTTCCTGGGCAGGCTTTAACTCTACACATTATTATATATATAGATATAGACAACTATGAAAAGAAAAGGCTTATTCCTTGCCATGCTGCTCACTGCCACAGTGGCCCTGGCAAAAGACATCCGCACCCTCCTGGTCACCACCCAGCCACAGATGCACTGCGAGTCGTGCGAGAACAGAATCAAGGGCAACCTGCGCTTCGAGCGTGGCGTAAAGAAGATTGAGACCAACATTCCCCAGCAGTGTGTCACCATCACCTACGATGCCGAAAAGACCACACCCGAGAAGCTCATAGAGAGCTTCACCCGCTTCGGCTACACCGCCACCGAGCTGCCCGCCGACAGCACTCGGCAGCAGCAGCAGCAACATTAGCCCCGGCAGAGAAAAATACCAACCGTTTGGGGTGACCCCCTACCCTTTCAAAGCGACCCGAAATGCCCCCTCATAGGTATTTCGGGTTTATTCAAAACGCCGTACCTTTGCACCGTGATTCAGTTCATGCCCGCACAGAGCGGACAGGCACATATATATATTAATAAGGTATGAAGCGTTTTCAGATAGCTCTTAGCACATTTACTTTAGCCATTGTATTTACGGCGCAGGCATCGGCTCTTCCCACTGACGGGTGGGAGGCCGGCCAGCCTGAGCCAACAGACACCGCCAGATGGGACTCGCCCCGAGAGGTTAGCGAAATCGTGGTGGTGGGCTACGGCACACAGAAGCGCACACAGCTCACCGGCTCTGTTGCCACCGTGCAGGCCGCCCAGATACAGGCCATCCCCGCTCCCACGCTTGACGCAGCGATAGGCGGACTCGTCACCGGAGTTGATGTCACTGCCAACGGACAGCCCGGAGCCGGCTCCACAATACGCATACGGGGCGGCAACTCTGTAAACGCCAGCAACAACCCACTATACGTAATTGACGGCTTCATATACCAGATGGACCAAAGTGCGCAGAAAACCGGAATAGGCAGCATGGAGAGCACCCTCGACCCCCTGTCATTCATCAATCCGGCAGACATAGAGCGCATGGAGGTGCTAAAGGACGTGTCGGCAACAGCCATCTACGGCTCGCGCGGAGCCAACGGCGTAATCATCATCACCACGAAGAAAGGCTCACGCAACGAGAGCAACGTGAGCTACAGGACAACACTCTCTGTAAGCACTGCGTCGAAGACCCTCGAACTGCTCAATGCCACTGAGTGGGCTCGCATGGAGAAAGACTACTTCGGCAACCGCGGCGGCTATACCGACGAACAGATTTCGCAGTTAGGCAAAGGCACCGACTGGCAGAGCCATGTGCTGCGCACCGGTGTTAGCCAGATACACGAACTGAGCATAAACGGCGGCGGCCAGAACACGCGATTCCTGCTCTCAGGCAACTACACCGACCAGCAGGGCATAGTGCTCAACAGCGACTTCCAGCGCTATAACCTGCGGGCCAACATTGAGCACCGCCTGTCAGACAAGTTCCAGATTACGCTGTCATCAACAGCGGGAAAGACCGTGCAGCACTCGCTCAGCACCACGCAGCCCGTGAACTACTTCTCCTCCCCCTACTCCGCCGGCATCACCAACTCGCTCACCTATGCCCTGTTCATGCCGCCTGTGGTGCCCGTCTACACCGCCAACGGGGGCTATAACTACGTGAACCCCTACGAGAATGCCTACTTCAAGCTGAACGGCATTGCCGCCAACCCCGTCTCAGACCTTGAAAACACCACTGCTGAGACGCTTACGAACTACGCCCTGCTGAACAGCTCCCTGCGCTACCACATCACCGACGGCCTGGCCTTGAAGATAGCCGCAGGTGCCAACCTTACCGACATCACGCAGAACTACTTTGCACCGTCGTTCACCGCCCTGGGCCTGAACGAAGGCGGAGTGGGCTCCATAGGCCACAAGCAGAACCAGGTCACACAGGGCGAGCTCACCCTTGACTACAACAAGTTCTTAGGCGACAACCACTACATAAGCGCACTGGCCGGCTACACCGTTCAGACCACCAAGACCAACTATAACCTCACCACAACCTCGCGCTATACCAACGAGGATCTGGGCTACAACAACCTGGGCGACGGCTCGCATGTCTACACCCCCAGCTCGGGGCAGACCAAGGCCACGCTCCACTCACTCATAGCACGCGTCAACTACACGCTCTGCGACCGCTACAACGCTACAGCCACCTTCCGCACCGACCACTCAAGCCGCTTCTCCAAGGCCAACCGCTGGGGCTATTTCCCCTCACTGGGTCTTTCCTGGAATATTGACCGCGAAGACTTCATGACCAACGTCACCGCCATCTCCACGCTGAAGCTGAGGGCCAGCGTGGGAAGCGTGGGCAACCAGGAAATAGGCGACTATGAGTATGCCACCACATATACCGCCAGCAGCTACGGCGGGCAGACGGCCTACTCCAAGGGCAACCTCGGCAACGACGGCCTGAAGTGGGAGACCACCGTCAGCTGGAACGCGGGCCTCGACGCGGCCTTCCTTAGCAACCGCCTCAGCCTGGTGCTCGACTTCTACTACAAGAAGACCAGCGACCTGCTGCTCTACCTGCCCGTAAACTCGTCAACCGGACTCACCTCACAGCTCACCAATGCCGGCAATGTGGTAAACAGCGGACTGGAGCTGAGCCTCAACGCCATACTGCTGCAGCGGAGCGACCTGCTGTGGACAGCCGGCGCCAACATAACTCACAACCACAATGAGCTGACACACATGTCGGCCAGCGTGAAGACCCTCTACAGCGGAGAACTGCGCGAAAGCATCCTGCGCGAGGGTGAGCCCGTGGGAGCCTACTACGGATATGAATTCCTGGGCGTAGACGAGCAGACAGGACGGGCCATACTGGGCGAGCAGACCATACTGGGCAGCCACCAGCCCGACTTCTTCTACGGTCTTTCCTCTGCTCTGCGCTGGAAGCGCTGGGATGCCTACCTCTCACTGAAAGGCTCCCACGGAGCTGAAAACGTGAACCTGCTGCGCCGCTCACTTGACACCCCTCTGGGCAGCTACAATGCCCTGGCCAGCGTGAAGGACAGCTGGACACCTACAAACACCAATACCAGCGTGCCTGCCATAAGCGGCTCCTGGGCCACGAGCTACCTTGACAGCCGCTACGTGGAGGATGCCAGCTACCTCAAGCTGCAGAACATAAGCCTGGGCTACACGCTGCCACTCAGGAGGTTTGTCAAGAGCATACACCTGAACATAAGCGCACAGAACCTCCTCACCATCACCGGCTACAAAGGCTATGACCCGGAGCTGGAGACTGGCATTGACCAGGGCGCATACCCCAAGAGCCGCACCGTATCGGTGGGCGCTGAAGTGAATTTCTAACCACACAAATAACTAATTGTATAACTTTTAAAAGTAAGGAGATTGTAACATGAAGAAGAATTATCTGTTTTCAGGAATCCTGCTTGCTGCCGCTACGCTGAGTTTCACCGCCTGCAGCAACGATGATGATGACAACGAGAACATCATCGGCGAAGAAGATGTCATAAAGACACAGGACGATGTGTATGCCCTCATCAACGGAGCCTACCGTCCCTACCAGACGCTGAGTTCCACCTTCACCTCCATCGTTGACACCCCCACGGAGCTGGGCACCAGCTATCTGGGCAACGAGGAGGACGACGTGACAAAGATGGTAGAGCTGAAGTATGACAAGACCAGCTCCTACGCCAAGAAGACATTCAACGCCCTCTACCAGGGCATAGGCATTGTTAACGATGCCATAGAGAAGACCGAGGCCTCGCGGTCGCTCACCGATGCCCAGAAGGCAGAGCCTATAGCCCGTGCCAAGTTCTCGCGCGGCCTGTTCTACTCGTGGCTCGTGGTGCTGTGGGGCGAGGTGCCCCTGAGGCTCACTGCCGACGATGTAAGCACCGAGCGCCAGAGCATTGATGCCGTCTACACGCAGATTGTGAAAGACCTTACCGAGGCTGCCCAGGACCTGCCCGTCACGCCAGCGGCAAAGTACAACCCCTCAAAGGGTGCTGCCTACGCCCTGCTCACCCGTGTCTACCTGCAGTGGGCCAGCAACCCCCTGACACTGCAGGAGGTGGAGGCCATCAAGACCTCACGTACCGACCCCGCCGTGACCGACTGGAACACCGACCGCCTGCAGAAGGTTGTGGAGTATGCCGAAAAGGTAGACCAGCTGGGTGTCTACTCGCTGCAGCCCAGGTTTGAGGACCTCTTCGGCATAGCCAACGAGAGCCAGGGCCCGGAACAGATATTCACCATCTACCACGAGGGCGACGGCATTGACCAACAGGGCAACCACCAGAACCACTGCGCATGGACGTACCCGTTCCAAGAGACCTCCGAGGTGGTGCACATCCAGCCCATACACACCTTCGAGAACTGGCCCGACGACGACCCCCGCAAGGCCTTCAGCATAGTGACCGAGATTACCGACCCGCGCGACGGCTCAGTGCACACCTACCTTCCTCCCGTCAGCCTGCCCGTCTACGGCAAGGGCGTGGACCGCAGCACAGCCAGCTCTGTCTACACCACCGAGCAGTACAACTATGTTGACCGCATTGAGCTGCGCTATGCCGAGGTGCTGCTCAACAAGGCCGAGGCCCTGGTGCAGCTGCACCGCCACCCGGAGGCCGCCGCAGCACTCAACAAGATTCGCGAGCGCGGATTCGGCGACAGCAACCACAACATTGCCTCGCCCGACTTGAGCGACATACAGAAGGAATGGGAGTACGAGTTCGTCTACGAGCAGCGCCACTGGCAGAACCTCGTGCGCTGGCGCAACCTCATCAGCACCGTGCTCACCGTGAAGAACTTCCAGCACTTCGACGACTCCTACGCCACAGTGGGTGCCATAGGAAAAGACGGCTACGAGGTGAACACCTTCTTCGCACGCATACACCGCTTCCTGAAGTCGAAGTACGAGAACATCAACGGCCACTTCTACCGTTTCCCCATTCCATTCGGCTCTAACAACGAAGACCTGGGCATTGACCAGAACCCCGGCTACTAATCATCGGCTATGAAGATACTGCAAAGAATATCAATCATCGCTCTCTTTTCCCTCTCTCCTTTTGCCCTCTGGGGCAAGAGGGGAGTGGGAACTTCCGATGTGTTGCGACTTGTGGCCGGACAGGACAGCTACGTGCGTGAGCTGCGCAAGCACTTCCACCTGTACCCTGAGCTGAGCGGCCAGGAGATAGAGACAGCCCGGCGCCTAAAGGCCGAGCTGGAGCAGCTGGACGGCTTTGAGATTCACGACGTGCCGGGCAGCACTGGCTTCTACGCCATTCTAAACACCGGGCGCGACGGCAAGACCATAGGACTGCGCACCGACATTGACGGGCTGCCCATAGAGGAAAGCCCCACCAACGGCGGCGACAAGCCCAAGAAATGGGTGAGCCGGAATGCCGGCGTTACGCAGGGCTGCGGCCACGACGGACACATGGCCATCATTCTGGGCACGGCCCGCATACTGCACAGCCTGCGCAGCCAGCTAAGAGGACGCATAGTGTTCCTGTTTGAGGAGGGGGAGGAAAGCAACTCTGGCATACGCCCCATGATAGCCGCGCTTCAGCAAGACAGCATCCGCTTCGACGTCATCTACGGAAACCACGTGGCTTCTAATGTGCCCTCAGGACAGATCTTCGTGAAGGAAGGCCCCATCATGGCCGGCATGGCCACGCTGGCCTACCACATAGTGGGCCGCGGAGGCCACGTGTCGCGCCCCGACAAGTCGGTCAACCCCGTCTTTGCTGCCGCCAACGTGCTCACCTCCATCTCAATAGCCTGGAACAACCAGCGTGACCTGGAGAAACTGGTCACACTGGGCGTAACGCAGTTAGAGGGGGGCAGAGTCTACAATGTAATACCCAACGAGGTGTTCATAGGCGGCTCGCTGAGATTCTTCGACCGCGAGGCCGGCGAGCACGCCCTTGAGCTGGTGAAGTCGGTGTCGGAGCAGGTGGCCGCCGCCCATGGCTGCACCGTGAGCTATACCGACCGCATGCGCGTGGACCTGCCTCCCGTGAGCAACGACACCATCTACACACGCTATGCCCGCCAGCAGATAGAGGCACTCTTCCCCGGCCACGTCACTGCCGACCCGCAGTACGTCTGGTATGGCTCTGAGACGTTCGCCCTCTACAGTCAGCTGGCCCCCACGGTGTTCACGCTGGTGGGAGTGAACAGCCCCGAGGTGGGCAGCACTGCACAGCACCACAACGACAAGTTCGACCTTGACGAGGATGCCCTGCAATATGGCGTTGGTGCCATGACTCAGTTTGTGGTGGGGCTGCTGGCAAGGAATTGAAAAGAAAGAAGCATGAAACAAACCATTGTCTGGATAGCAGCACTGGCCCTTGGAGCTGTGCTGGGAGCACTGGGGCTGAGCGCCCTTAATGATGTGATGGACACAGTGGCCACGGTCTATACCCGCCTGTTCCAACTGCTGGCCGTGCCCACCATAGTACTGGCTGTAGTAACCACTCTGGCACAGGTTGGTGCCGACTCAGGGACGGGGCGCATATTCCGCCATACGCTGGTCTACACGCTGCTCACCACCACGGCGGCCACCGCTGTGGGGCTGCTGCTTTATATAGTGGTGGCACCCGCAGCCTTACCTATAGGGCAGGAGCAGATGGCACAGGTATGCGACCCCTCCCCTGCAGGGGAAAGTCTACGGGTAGGCGAGTGGGACTCAGGAATGGAGGGGTGGGGCCTTCATTTGCTTAATGTCGTTCCCAACAACATAGTGCGTCCCTTCCTTGAGGGCAATGTCCTCTCGCTGCTGCTGCTGGCCTTCGCCGTGGGGCTGGGTTTGTCCAAGCTGCCAGAATCAGAGAACAAGGCCGTTCTGATGAAGGGGGTGCACGGTCTGCAGGAGCTGCTGTTCCTGCTCATTCGCGGACTCATACGCACACTCCCACTCGGCATTGTTGCCTTTGCAGCCCAGCTAACAGCCCAGCTAACCAGTGCCGGCTTTGCAGCCGAGTCGTTGGGCAAGTACGTACTGGTGGTGCTGGGAGGAAACGTGGCTCAGATTTTTGTAGTGCTGCCCCTGTTCCTGCTTGCTCGCGGCATCAATCCCCTTAAGACACTGACCGCCATGAGTCCTGCTGTGCTCATGGCACTGTTCACCAAGAGTTCTGCCGCAACGCTTCCCGTCACTATGCAGACAGCCGAAAAGCGCCTTGGCGTAGAGCCACGCGTTGCCCGCTTCGTGCTGCCCATCTGCACCACCATCAACATGAACGGCTGCGCAGCCTTCATCCTGATAACGTCGCTCTTCGTGATGCAGCAGGGCGGAACTGTGCTCACCTGGCCCACCATGCTTACGTGGCTGGCCATAAGTGTCATTGCGGCCATTGGCAACGCGGGGGTGCCCATGGGGTGCTATTTCCTCACCTTCTCACTCATGTCTGGCAT
>JAFTAR010000052.1 GCA_017455495.1 Prevotella sp. | reverse complement strand
TGTATAGTTCCCATCAGGGGCGTTCCATGATATTTCCGTAACAATTGATTGCGCCTTGCATGCAACAGACATCATTGTCAGGAGGCAAAGAATGATTGTTTTTCTCAATAAGTAGTTGTTCATTGTTTTTTCTTTTTGTGCCACCAATTCCCCAAAGTAGGCAATGTTATACTCGTGGTTACGGCATAAAAAGAAAGCGTGGGAACCGTTCTGTCGCTCGTCCCACACTTGGAGGCTCTTGCATTGCCCGATATTGTTGAACGAGCAACGCAGATAGCCCACGCCGATATGAATATAGTAACCCCATGCATAATTAAAGCACACAAAAGACTGTGTGAGCTAACAGCAAAGGGACATGTATAAACACATCCCGAGGACATCTTTGTTGCCTCGCCCTTGACAATATCAATTGGTAATTTGCAAGATTTCCAAGTGTCAAAGACAAGACGCATGAAGACGCCTTTTTAATATGTCGTGACTCTCAATACTTCCACCCAATGCCCGCCTTGTTTTGGCGGCATGCCTCACTCGGCTCGGCGTGGACTGTCATTAGCATTGTGGGCGATAACGGAATTCATCCGCCAGTACCGACAGCCCGTGACTTTGAGAATCATTTGCAAAATTAGGAAGAAAATTTGTAATGAGCAAATAATTGAGGAAGTTTTTTCAGAAAAGAGGTTACGCAAGCCTTGTGTTTAACTGGTCATCCTACGAGCATACAAAAAAAACAGCCTTGCGCAAGGCTGTTTTTTTGTTTTTACAAGAGGCTCATACAGCTTGTGGTTCCCAGGGCGGTGAGTGCTGCGGTGATAGCTGCCACCACCATTTTAAGCACCAGTTCCCAAACATTCCTGCTTTTCATCTTTTTGAGTTGAGAGTTGAAAGTTGAGATTTGAGAATTGAGGGGTTAGGGGCGCTGCGGGTTGATGTCGTCGTCGCCTGAACCGGAGCCGCTGCCGCTGCCGTTCTCGCTGTCGTAGAGGGAGGCGATGTCTACCTTTCCCTCGCGCACCTTCTGGGCCGGCGAGCTGTACTCCAGCTGTGCCTCCTCGGTAAGGCTTGCGCGCATCATCTCTTCCTCCAAGTTAACGGCTGTCAATTTTTTGTCGGAAAAGAATTAGAAAGGAATGGGTCTTTTTTTGTTGGAAAAGAATTGGAAACAATTAGAAATAATTACGTACAAGAATTAAAAAAAAATCTTTCGCATCCGTGGTTTTCTTTTCTGAACACTCTAAATATCTGAACAGATACGGGAAAAGAGCAGCAGCGGTCTATTGCCTGGTAGGGAAAAACGAAAAAACCGCCTGTCAACAGGCGGTTTTTCCTTGATTTTTGGTCGGGATGAGGCGACTCGAACGCCCGACCCCTACGTCCCGAACGTAGTGCGCTACCAACTGCGCTACATCCCGAAAGCTTCCCGTTTTTCTTGAAAGCGGGTGCAAAGGTAGCGCTTTTTTGTGGATTGAACAAATTTTTCAGGAGAAATTTTATCTTGTTAAATAAAAACAGGGATTATCACGAATAAAACACGGATTATCACGAATTATTCATTAATTTTATCCCTGCGTTAGGCTGCGCGCCCGCTGGAGAGCCAGGTCAATGTGGTTGCAGATGTTCTCGCTGCCTATCAGCTCGGGGAATCCGTTGCGCTTGAGCACTGCCTCCACCTTGGGGTTAACGCCCGAGAGCACCACGGTGATGCCCTCCTTCTGGCTCATGAGGCACATGTTCTCAAGGTTGTGCAGGCCGGTGGAGTCAATAAAGGGCACCTTCCTCATGCGTATAATCCTCACCTCCGGGTGGCCGCCATAGCGGGCCATGATGTCCTCAAAGCGTGTGCCGGCACCAAAGAAATAGGGGCCGTTGATTTCGTACACCTCCACGCCGCGGGGAATGCTGAGGTGCTCCAGGTTGCCCGACTGCATGTCGGCATCCTCGTTCAGGTCTATCTCGTTGTAGATGGCCTTCACGTCGGTAGTCTCGCTCATGCGCCTCATGAAGAGCAGGCAGGCACAGAGCAGGCCCACCTCAATTGCCACGGTGAGGTCGAAGATTATAGTAAGCAGGAAGGTGAGTATAAGCACGGAGACGTCGCTCTTGGGTCCGCGCAGCAGTGCCCTGAAGGAGCGCCATCCGCTCATGCCGTAGCTCACCACCACGAGCACTCCCGCCAGGCAGGCCATGGGGATATACTTGGCAAGGGGCATGAGGAACAGGAAGATGAGCAGCAGCACCACGGCGTGTACTATGCCGGCAACGGGTGTGCGCCCTCCGTTGTTGATATTTGTCATGGTGCGGGCAATGGCTCCCGTGGCGGGAATGCCGCCGAAGATGGGCGAGGCTATGTTTGCCAGACCCTGGCCTATCAGCTCTGTGTTTGAGTTGTGGTGGTCTCCGATGACGCCGTCGGCAACTGTTGCCGAGAGCAGGCTCTCAATAGCCCCCAGCACGGCTATGGTCATGGCCGGGACCACCAGCTGGCGTATGCCCTCCCACGACAAGGCAGGCACCACGGCGTCGGGAAGCTGCGAGGAGATGCTGAAGCGGTCGCCAATAGTCTCTATGGACGTGACACCGGCATAGTTCCTCAGCAGCAGGGCTGCAACAGTCATAAGTATTATGGCTACCAGCGAGCCCGGCACCTTGCGGCTCACCAGGGGGCTTAAGGCAATGAGGGCCACGCTTACCAGGCCTATACCTGCGCTCCAGGCGTCTATGCTGCCTATGTTCTGGAAGTAGGACAGCCACCGGGCTACAAAATCGCCCGGCACATTGTCTATCTGCATGCCCAGCAGGTCCTTCACCTGAGTAGTGAATATGGTGACGGCTATGCCGCTGGTAAAGCCCACTATTATGGGGTATGGAATATACTTTATGATAGTGCCTAAGCGCAGCAGGCCGAAGCCTATTAGGAACACGCCTGCCATAAGGGTGGCAACGGTGAGGCCCTGCATGCCGCACTGGTTGATGATGCCCGCCACTATTACTATGAAGGCTCCCGTGGGACCGCCTATCTGCACGCGACTGCCTCCCGTGGCACTTATCACGAAACCTGCCACTATGGCTGTAACAATGCCCTTCTCGGGGCTTACCCCGCTGGCTATGGCAAAGGCTATGGCAAGGGGCAGGGCCACTATGCCCACAATGATACCCGCCATGAGGTCGGCGCTGAATGTCTGGCGGTTGTAGTTGCGAATGGCCGACAGCATCTTCGGCCTGAAGTCTAAAGTTCTCATTACTTTTACTAATACCTATTGAATCTAACGGCTGCAAAGGTACGAAAAAGTGCCAACACAGACGCCTGCCTGCACTCGCTTCTTTTATAATTATCGGGGTTTTCTTGATTTATATTGTTAAAAGATTAAAAAAGATTTTCCTTCTTGTACCACATAACACAAACTTTACTTAATTTTGTGGTATAAAAAACCTAAAATTATTATTACTTAAAACCGAATAGCTTATGGCACTAATTGACCACGCAGTATTCGAGTTCCAAGGTCGCAAGATCTTTGCCTACGAATACCCGGAGAAGAATCTTTCCTCTGCCACTCAGCTCAACGTCCGCCCCGGACAGGAAGCCCTGCTTGTGCTTGGAGGAAGGATAGAACAGAAATTCCCGCCAAACGGCCCCCGCCCCTACACCCTTGACACTGCCAACCTGCCCGTGGTGCGCAAGGTGTTTGGCATTCCCTTTGGCGGCAGCAACCCCCTCATGGCCAGCGTATGGTTCATAAACAAGGCCGACCTGGTGGACATGGAAATCCAGACAAGCACATTCCTGCTGAAGGACCCCACCAAGCCCCAGGGCTTCCCCGCCATTGCCATCGTCACCGTTGGCGTGCAGGTGGAAGAGGCAGAGCCGTTCTTCCTGAAGCTTGTCAATGGCAAGTCGCCATTCTCCGACGAAGACCTGACAAACGCCATTCGCAGCCGCGTGCAGCGCATTGTGTCGGAGAAGATTGCCCAGGTGGTGGACCAGCTTGGACTTACCGTAGCCGAGGTGAACTCGCGCCTGAGCATGATTTCCAACCAGTCGCGCGACCTGTGCACCGAGCAGGTGGCCGAATGGGGCCTGAAGTTTGTCGACTTCAACGTGCGCGTTACTCAGGACACCAGCAAGGAGGGCCTCATGATGGCCAGCGGATACGGCACAGACCAGGCATCGTTCGAGCGCCAGCGCATGCTCGACATTCAGGAACGGGCTATCAACAACCTCTCCGGCGGAGGCAACGGCCTGCTTGGAGCCGTGCTGGCAATGGGCATGGTGAACTCCATGAATTCCGGTGCCCCGCGTGCCGCCGCACCGGCCCCGCCGCCACCAGGCTACGGGCAGCCGGGCTATGGACAGCCAGGCTACGGACAGCCTGCATACGGACAGCCTGCATACGGACAGCCCCAGCAGCAGCAGAACCCTAACGCACACATGGTTTACTGCGGCAACTGCGGCAAGAAATACGATGCAAACACAACGAAGTTCTGCACATCATGCGGCAAGGAGTACAACCCCTGCCCCAAGTGCGGCTCGGACAACCTGCCTACCAGCCGCCGCTGCGTGAACTGCGGCGCACAGCTGCAAACCCAGCAGCAGCAGGCAGGAGGCTTCTGACCACGCTGCGGCTCGAAAGTGCCGCCAGGCTCCAAGTTCTGCCCTACATGTGGTAACAAAATAGGATAGAAAACACACTATGAAATACGCACGTTATATCTTTATGGCCCTCGGCATAGCACTCATAGTGGCCCTGGGCATCATGGTAAAGGACTATTTCCCCGACACTGCCGTGTGGGTGCTCGACATCTTCGTGGCCTGCATAGCCTATGCCGCTGCCGTCCATTCCTTCTCGGCCATCATGGCTCCACCTGAGAAGGTCTCGGCAGGAGTGGCAGGCATGGGTGTAAACATGTACATATCAAGCCTCTATGCCGTCCTCGCCGTAATAGTAGGCGTGATAGGCTTCGTAGTGCCCATCGACTTCAAGTGGCAGCTGCTCATACAGCTGGCACTTATCGTCATGCTGGCATCGGGCATCTTTGGCAGCCTGATGGCCAACCAGAGGCTTAACAGCGTTGAGGCCAAGAGCCAGATGAACCACTCAGCCAAGCAGAGCCTGGCCCTGAAGGGACAGCAGCTGAAACTTGCTGCCATCACAATGAAGAACCAGGACCTGAAAGGCGACATCGGCAAAATCTCGGAGCGACTTGGCTACATCTCGCCCAGCCACTCGCCAATGGTTCAGGCCATTGAGGACCAGCTGTCACAGAGCATCGACACGCTGGAGCAGATGATACGCAGCAGCCAGGCCGACGAGCAGATAGAGCAGGAGATAGTCCGCGCACAGGAACTGCTGAAACAAAGATTACAAACCTATTAACACCTTAATATTTTTGACAACTACTATTATGATGACAGGCAAAATCAACGAGGCGTCGATGGACGTCTATCAAGACCAGGCGAGCGAGTTGTTCAACTTCTACGCCAACGCTGCCCAGAAAATCATGCAGCAGGAGGACGACTGCGACAAGCGCATAGCCCAGCTGAATGAGGAGGCAGAAAACACACAGAACGAGAGCAAGGGCATCATTACCTATTATATAATAGGTGGCGTGGTGGCACTCATCGGCATTGTGCTCGGCATCGTGGCCCACCCCGCCCTTCTGGCACTTATCCTCGCAGGAGCCGGAGTGGCCATCATTGGCATGGTGAAAGGCAACGGCATAGGCAAGCGGGTGGCCGAGATTCAGGAGAAGATACAGCAGGTGCAGCAGGAGCGGCAGTGCATCTTCCGCGGATACAAGGTGACGAAGATGGGTGTGGCCTACGTGCCCGTGGCACGCAAGGAACCCTTCAACGACAAGGGAGTGGTGGTAGACTACACTGGCTCTACGCCCCGCTCAAGCATAAACCTGCAGGTGGCAAACAATCCCGACGCTCTGGCTCAGACGCTGAAGGACCTGGAGACACTGTCTACCGAGGCACCGTTAGTAGAGAACAACGAGCAGACGGAGGACGTGGAAACCAGCGACTACTCTGCATCCATACAGGACGTCACCTTCTACGACTACTTCGGCATGATGGACCGCACGCTACGCACCGGAGCCTACTTCCTCAGCGACGTGTCGACAAAGGAGGTAAACATACCCTTCGTTCACCCCAACAGCCCCATGATGGACTACCTCGACACCTACGCCACCACCGACGTGGAGGGTGCTCCAGTGGTGCCTGTCTACGACCTGAACAGCTACGATGCCGAGCTTCAGGACTTCAACCAGATTAACGAGTTCAACATCAAGTTTGCCGAGCAGAACGCCAACTTCGAGGGAGTGCTCAAGCACCTCATACGCAACATCGGCGTAGCCGTGCAGACTGTGGCAACTATGAAGGTAGCCTCAAACAACAAGCTCATCGACAGCTCCAACCAGCTGCTCTTCACCATTCTCAAGAACTCCTACAACCACTACTCGCCGCTGCTTGAGCACGAGGAGATAGAGAAGATGCGCAACACCAACTTCAACTACTCCGAGACGGTGGAAAGCTACCGCCCCTTCCAGCTCAAGGCAAGCTCGCGTGTGCTATACGACCCAATGAGCGGCAACTGGGTGGCCGAGGACGGCACGTCGACCACCATGCCCTTCGGCATCAGCCAGATTCAGGAGGAAATCGTGGCTCCCATCGTGCAGAACCTGCTGGCAGAGTCAAGGATGGAACGCCTTAAGATTTACAACGACATTAAGAACCAGAAGATAAACTACCTCAACCAGTGGCATCAGGACACCGAGGACTTCTACGGACGCAACCGCTCTTCAAGCGACGACCTGCTCAACATCATGCGCAGCAACATGACAAAGTTCATTGCCGCCCAGGAAACCGTGAAGAGCATGGCCAGCATAAAGAGCAACATGCAGCAGCAGATGCAGCTCGGACAGGCCGCCATGGGCGAGATTGGACCCGAAACCAACAGCGAGGAGGCCGACGGCGAGACCCTGGCAGCATTCGAGCTGCAGTCTCAGCAGTTCCGCAAGGCTCAGGACGACTTCGACGACTACATGGAGCGCCTCAAGGACGATATTGACGAGCGTGCCCGCAACTTCGAGTACATAGAGTACTACGATGCCTCGCTACGCGACAGCAACGCCAAGGACCTTGTCACCGCTGCCGACACTCAGGACGAACTCGACGAGCGCCGCCGTCCCCTGGCCAGCATCAACCCGCTCTATGCAAAGGCTTCAATACTGCCGCCCGCTCCTCAGGTGGACGACTCTGTCAGCGAGCAGCTCTCACTCAACGTGGCACGCTATGCCGCCAACGCCCTTGAGGAGATTGAGCGACGCAGCGAGCAGGCTCCGGAAGAGGCCTTGCAGCCCCAGGTGGAACAGCAGGAAGTGATTCAGTCCCAGGTGGAACAGCAGGAAATAGTTCAGCCCCAGGAGGAAGAGGCCCCGCAGCAGGATTACCAGCCGCAGATGGAAGTAGAGATTCAGCCTGCCGGAGCAGACATTCCTGAGTATTCCGAGGCTCCCGTAGCCCCGGCCGACGGCATGGTGCCCCCGCCAATACCACAGCAGCCAGAGGGCGGAATGACTCCCCCGCCAATTCCCGGACAGCCCATCGCCGACCCCACACAGCAAGGTAATAACTAAGGAAGAGAAAGGAGACTGAATTATGTTTAACGACGAATATAACTTCCACGTCGACACCCTTCCAATGGCTCACAAGCTGGACGAGGTGTCAACCAAGGTGCGCCACACCAACGAGGCTGTGGTTGTCATGGAGTCGGCCGTCATTGCCTCCGAGCACGAAGCGGCTGCCAAGATAACCAACAAGCTTGATGTAGGCTTCTTCAACGTGGTGATGAGCCAGATAGCACAGAAAGTGGCCAACGAGCGTGCACAGAGCGCTGCACTCGCCATGGAGCTGATGCAGCAGCAGAAGGCACTGCAGAACCTGCAGACTCGCATGACCAACGACTACAACATGATTTCCGCACGCTACGGCAAGCTCTTCGCAAGTCTGAACACAGAGCTGAAAAACCGCATAACAGAGCTTGACAAGCCCCTCATGGAATACTGCAACCAGCACGTAAAGAAACTCGACAACCGCATCTACGGCCTGGTGAGCAACGTGCCCGTCTACCAGTCGGAGACTCTCACCGCCTCGCAGTCAATCGCTGCAGCTCACATCAAGGCAAATGCGCAGCAGCTCATTGAGGCAGCAGCCCACTATATCACCAGCGACAACGAGCAGCGCACCAAGTCGCAGGACATACAGATGGATGCCGTGGAGCAGGAGGTTTACTACGTGCCAGTGGTAATTGACGAGGAAAACACCGAGACAATGCAGGGAGTGATGAGCGTGAAGAACAACCCCACCCTGCAGAGCCAGCTCAGCGACCGGGCCTATCAGCAGCTCACCAAGGGCGTAAGCGACAGCATGCCCAGCCTGCAGTGGCACGACGACCCGGCAAAGGTGAAGCAGATACAGCAGAACTTCCTCGCCATGGTGGAAAACGCCAACATGCCGAAGCGCATGAAGGACATCATGCTCAGAATCAGCAACAGCAGCTTTGCAACTCTTTAACGTAAGGGGAGGTACGAAACTATGAGCTATAAAGTAACAAAAACCATATCGGTTCCCTACATCGACCACGAGTACACCGTAAGCGGTGACACCGTGCATACCCACGAGGTGACACGCCACAAGAATGTTGACATCAACATCCACGTAGAGACCGAGCCGTTTGACGACAGCGTAGATGAATGCTGCGGCAAGGTGGACCTCCTTACAGCCAGCATAGGCGGATACAAGGTTGCCCATGTGGCTGCCAAGAGGGCTGCCAGCGACAAGATCGTGGACAGCGCCACGGCAGGCTTCACAGGACTCATAAACCAGAGCATCAACATGCAGACGGCAGGACAGGACGCACAGATGCACGCCCTGGCCGGAGAACTTGTGCTGCAATGCAAGGAGCTTGACCACAAGCACGATGTGATGACCAACGACTTCAATCGCATCAAGGGACGCTACACCAACCTCTTCACCGACCTTGACAACGAGCTGAAGCGGCGCATACTGCAACTCTGCAAGCCCTGCTTCAACTTTGTCGAAAACATTCGCCAGGAGCAGAACCGCCGCATCAGCAGCAACCTCCTCTCAACAGCCACCCTCGGCGCTCGCGAGAGCGAGGCGGCACGCACCGCCATCCAGGCTTCCAAGGTGAAGCAGAACGCAGCATCGCTAATCACTGCGGCTCGCGACCACGTGGCTTCCCACATACACATGGAGAACGTCATCAAGGCCGTCTCTGTGGACGGATGCGAGAACCTCACCTATTATGTGCCCGTAATGATGTACACACGCTGCGACGAGCAGGGACCACAGCGGCAGCTTGTGGCCAACCCCGTCACGGCACAGGGCATCTACCAGGCTGCCGACACCACGCTGGGCAACCTGCAGGAAATGCCACTCTCGCCCGACGACCGCCAGCGCATTGACGCCCACTTCAACCAGATGGTGGAGCAGCAGATAGCACCACAGGCCAGCGGACGCCGCCTGGCCGACATCATGCGCCACCTCTACCAGGGCACAGAGTTTACCACTTACGTTACTAACCAATAAAAAAACGCGATTGCAATGAAAAAAGAACTAAATATCATAAGCATGGAAGGCGAAGTCCTGCTGAAGGACAACCTCGTCAGAAGTTCCATCCTGCCCCACACCGCCTCTGAACTCGACCGCGACGTCACCATCATGGGCGACACCGTGGTGGAAGGGGCCCTCTACGCCCACAAGCTGGGCATAGACAACGGCGACGTAGAAATAAAAGGGGCTCTCTACACTCAGCTGGAGATGCACGTCAGCACCGGCGCCAAGGGCAAGGTGATACTCCGCAAGTCTGTGGCTTCGTCCGACTCCGTCATCTCCTACGCCAAGGAGTGCAATCTCATGTTCATGGCCGACATCAACGCAAAGAAGGTGCGCCTCACCCACGCCTTCGTGGCAGGCAGCATCTATGCCGACGAGATTCAGCTCGACGACTGCGTAGTCATTGGCGGCGTGTTCTCTACAAAGAGCATCGACATGAAAAACTGCATCGTGGGCACGTTCAACTCCAACAGCGTCTTCATTGAGGGCAGCTGCTACCTGCTGCTGCCCAGCGCCTTCAGCAGCATGCCCCTCGAAGTGGCCAACGGCGCCAAATTGTTCAACCTCAGCCTGGCCGACCTCGGAGCCATATACAAAGGCACGCCCGAACTGGCAAACACCGGCGTGATAGAGATGGACGCAAAGACCGACGAGCTGAAGACAATGCTCTCCGAGGAGCAGAAGACAACCCTTGTCTACAGCTACTCCGTGGCTGGCAAGGTGCTGGCTGCCGACCTCGTTGACTTCGAGCGCCTGCAGAACCACTTCCTCATTGGAGCCACCGCCATGGGCAGCCAGATACTGCGCACCTACGACCTGGGCATTGGTGCCGACGGTCAGAAGGCCATCATCGACTCGGAGAAAGTGGCAGCCATGTTCTTCGACATACTCCACGGAAAGACGAAGGTGCAGGCCATCGACGGCAAGTTCTCCATCCAGGAGCTGGCCGCAAAGATTCCCGGAGTGGTGTAAGTCTGCAGTCTACTCTATAACTCTATAAGGCAGCGGGGATTTTCCACAAAGGCAGCACCTTTCAGGAATTCCACGCTGCCTTTTTCTTGCCCACACACTTACGTGAGGTTGTTCCCTAAAGATGACGGCCATCCTCACGGACGGCCGCCACGATAAAACTACAAATTACGGCGTCGCCCAGGCTTCATCGCGAAGTGGCAGTAGGGCAGGCGCACTCTGAAAAAATTACTAACTCACGCCGGACCGTCGCCCGGACGTGTATCGGAAGCCCCGCAGGGGAGCGTGTCCCCTGCAAGGCTTGTGGTGCATAGAAGACTATTCTTCGTCGTCATCGTCCCACTGGCTTGCCTGACGGGAGCCCCACTCTGAGGCGGTGCCCGACTTGAAGTTTACTTTTTCGGAGCCAGCAAGTAAAGTCTGTGCTGCTTCCACAACGATGGTATTTGTTACAGGAATGATATATGTCTTTTTCATGATTCTTTTCTTTTTAAACATGAATTATCATTAATTGTTCACGAATTTATCATTAATTTATTTCACAACGACCTTGCGACCATTCATGATGTAAAGGCCTCTCTGGGGCTGAGCCACGCGGCGGCCCTGCAGGTCGTAGACATTACTATTTATTATCGCATCATTTAACGTAGCGCCAATGCCTGTTGACTCATCGGCAAACACCATTTTGAGACTGCGTGCACCATCGCCTGTGTTGATATACACGATGCCGGCAGTCGCGCTTGTAGTACTCCAGGGGTAGAAGCCTATGCCGTCGTCGCCATATCCCAGTCGGTAGATGTTGCCGCCACTGAGGTTCTGCCCTGACGTTGAAGCCAGAAGGAGGTTGCCAGTTGTGCTGGAGGTAGCATCAGCCTTTGTCAGTGTCATGGTGAAGTCATTGGCAGAGGTCTTTAGGATTACTGGAGTGGCAGAGGGGATGTCGGCTATAGATGTCAGCGTCACCGAGCTCTCGTCCTTTGCCGTTGCTATATACACCGTGGTGTTCTCATCCACCGTGTAGCTATTGTCTGCATCGTAGAAGGCACGCCAGCCTGCCATGTTGGCAGTAGTGGTGAGTATTGTTCCTGTTGCAGAAGGTGTCCAAACAATAGAGGTAATATAGCCTTTTGTAGTTGTCTCAATCCACAGACCATTGGTGACAGTTATCTCGTCAGACGTAGTGTTGGCCGTGTATGATGAGAGAAGTGCGGTAGAACTTAAAGCAGCTGTGTTAGTAGTGTTGCTATCATATACTGTATATCCTCCGACTGTGCCACTTGCGCAATTAATTGTCAATTTACCTTTCCCCGTAACATATAGTCTGATAAGACGGTTTTTCTTGATATTTGTACTCCCGTCTATGTCTGTTACAGTACCACTACCGGTTTTCCCATTTTCTTTCAAATAACCACTCGTATTGCCGCTCTTTGCTACGACTGCATCAGAAGAGCCTGCAGAATATCGCATTTCCGTTGTACCGTCTGTTGCTTTAAATGAATATGATTTTCCGTTCTCCATTGATAACGCTGAAAGATTTGAAAAATCCCATGTAACTACAGATCCTGCATCAACAGGGGCGGAAGGAGCACTACGCTTTACACCATATACTTCAATGTATGCACCAAGCTGATTATTTCCTGGACGCATGGTGATTGTTGCACCATAGTCAAGTTCTGACTCAGGTGTAAACTCTGCAGTTTTTACATACGTTTCACCATCAGTCAGATAATCATAGAAAGATATTGAAGAGGGGGTAAAACCATCAAAAGCAATCGTTGAAGCATTACCTTCACTGCCAGTTAACCAAGACTTTCCAATAACGACAATCTTTGTCACTTTGATGTCGTCTCCAACTTTAAGTGTGTAGTAGTCAGTATGGTTAAGCTTAAAACCATCTTGAGAACCAGCAAGATTAGCATAGCCAATAGTGCGTTTATTAGATTCTGTCCAAGATCCGTCGGTCAGAATATACTGCCCGTCAGTGCTTGTCCATATTTTTGAGTCCGAGTCAAGCGTGCCACCGTTATATCCAAGGACAGCCAAAGCATCAGAATGAGTAACATAACAATCCCTCATAACAACACTTGAAGCAACGTCTTCTTTCTGAGCTAAAGCCCGAACTGTACATGAATTGGTAATCTCAAATGGACTTTCGTAAGTAGTGCTGGAGGTCGTAGGAGTTGAACCATCTATTGTGTAATATATAGTAGCACCCTCAGTGGTACTTGCAAGGGTTACTGAATTGCCCGTCAACGTAATCGTAGGAGCGACGGTAACAACTTTTGTCTGTACATAAGTGATTGTAATTTTTACCATAATCTGCTTATTCTTCTCTCCTGAATTTGCAGTTATGTTTGAGTTATCAAAGGTACAAACAATAGCAGATTCTGCCTCCAAATCCGTTTTTTCCAAAGTAATTGCGTTTGAAGAGCCAGTAGGGAATACAGTTGCGTCTGAACTTGTTAGAATATTGCTACCTCCATCTATTGTCATGGACGTCATTGTAATAGTTGCATTGGTATTTGAATTATTGGAATAGCCAACAATCTTAATTCCTGTAATCTTGTAACCATCATTTACATTAAAAGTCCAAGTGTTGCTATTTTCACCCGTTCGAACTTTGATATAGCCACCCGAGTTTGATGTTGTCATCATGTTAGTACTCGTAGTGAAACTGGTCCCGACATAAGCAGACCTGTCAGTAGAAGCCGCTGCAAGGTTCTCTGTCTCTGCCCACGCTCCTGTCACGCATAGGACGAGGAGCGTCAATAAAGTAAATAGTTTTTTCATTTTGTTGTTTGTTAGTAAATAAGTTATAATAAGCTTTCTCGTTTGTTTCGACAATGGGAAGCGCCCTTCGGAGGTACACCTATATACATACACGAAAAAGCGCAGAATCGTCACACGTCCTACATCTTTCAATTGCGGTCCTGAGAAAACCTTCACACAAAGATATAGTGATACAACAACCCCACGCTAT
>JAFTAR010000051.1 GCA_017455495.1 Prevotella sp. | reverse complement strand
TAGAACGTACGGCTCACCTGAGCACCACCGAACGAACGGTTGGCCAGCATGCCGCCATACTCACGGGCAAAGGGAACACCCTGAGCCACGCACTGGTCAATGATATTGTTGCTGACCTCAGCCAGACGATAAACGTTGGCCTCGCGGGCACGATAGTCACCACCCTTCACGGTGTCGTAGAACAGACGATAGACCGAGTCGCCGTCGTTCTGATAGCACTTGGCGGCGTTGATACCACCCTGGGCAGCGATGGAGTGAGCGCGACGGGGAGAGTCCTGGATGCAGAAATTATAAACGTTGAAGCCCATCTCGCCGAGCGATGCAGCTGCCGAGGCTCCGGCAAGGCCGGTACCCACGACGATGACGTCGAGCTTCAGCTTGTTCTTCGGGTTGACCAGACGCTGGTGTGCCTTATATTCCTTCCATTTCTCAGGTACTGGACCTGCGGGAATCTTTGAATCTATTACTTTTGACATAACCTTATTTACGATTTACGAATTTACGAATTACGAATTATTAGCAGCTACTTCCACAGCAGAGGCTCGGTGCGCAATTGAAGGCGAAGGCCAGGACAACGGCGAGGAAGCCCAGCATGAGCAGGGTGACGTAGAAGATGCCGAACACCTGCATGCGCTTCTGCCAGATTTTTCCGCTCATGCCCAGCGTGTGCATAGCGCTCCAGAAGCCGTGGGAGAGATGGAACCACAGAGCCACGATCCAGATGACATAGAGCACCACGTAGAGGGGGTTCGAGAAGGTGTTTATAATCTTCCCGAAGCCGTCAGCAGGAGCAGCGTCGAAATGGATGGAGGGGAAGAGCTCGGCAAACATCATGTTGTACCAGAAGTTGAAGAGGTGCAGCAGCAGGCCAAGGCAGATGATGATGCCCAGCACGAGCATGTTGCGCGATGCCCACGACTCAGCGCTGGCTCCACCCTTTACCGTGGTGGACACCTCGTAGCGGTTGTCGCCACGGGCCTTGCGGTTCTGAGCCGTCAGAATGAAGGCATAGATGACATGAATAGCTGCCAGTGCAGCCAGGCCAAGTGTTGCAACTACGGCATACCAGTTGGCGCCGAGCAGTTCGCAGATAGTGTTGTAGGCCTCGCCCGAGAACAGCGCTACCAGGTTCATGGCGCAGTGGAACGTCAGGAACAAGATGAGTGCAACACCCGTGACGGACATTACAACCTTCCTACCAATAGAAGAGTTTATTAACCACATAAAAGTTTAAAAATTAATTAATTAATATTGATTTAAGTTCTTTGTCGTGCCTTCAGACGTGCTTTTCCTGCCGTGTGCCATCATCACTTTTAGGTACGCGCACACGCATTCACGGTACAAAATTAATATAAAATTGCGAATTACACAAGCGTTTGCGAGAAAATATGTTTTATTTATACTCTTTTGAGACAGACAGAGGGAAAAAACCGCCCTGATATTTTGGCTGTTCGGCATATTAATAGTACTTTTGCAGAGAAAGAACCAATAACTGCCCACCTCCCCGATGCGATTACTTAGTGTGTTGTTTCTATTGCTTGTCATGGCCACCCGGGCTTCCGAGGCCCAGACATGGCACGATGTCTACGACGAGTTGGTCGCGGCGGGCTACGACCTTTCCGGCGATGAAGACGACGGCACCGAGCTGCTGGCCGCCAGCTACGAGCTACTGGAGCAGTTGGCAACTACGCCGTTAGACCTTAACTCTGCCTCGCGCGAAGAGCTGGAGCAGCTGCCATTCCTCTCTGCCCAGCAGATAATGGACCTTCAGGAATATGTGTATCGCTATGGCCCCATGCGTTCGCTCGGCGAACTGCGAATGGTGCAATCGTTAGACTATGCCCAGCTGTCACTTTTGCCTTTCTTTGTATATGTCAGCGACCAGCCCGACGCTCCCACCTACGAATACATGCCTCGCCTTGACACCCTGCTCCACCACAGTCGCCACACCCTGATAGCCACAGCCCGCATACCGTTCTACAGGCGCAAGGGCGACCGCAACGGCTACCTCGGCTATCCCTACCGCCACAGCATACGCTACGAGCTGAGCAGCGGCCAGCACCTGCGCTTAGGGCTGATAGGGGCGCAGGATGCCGGCGAGCCGTTCTTCAGCGGCAACAACCGCCTGGGCTACGATGTCTATTCCTACTATTTTGAGCTGCGCAAGGCGGGCAGGCTCCGCGAGCTTGTAGTGGGCAAGTACAAGCTGTCTGCCGGCATGGGGCTTGTGGCCGGCCAGAGCTTTATGCTCGGCAAACTGGCCACGCTGCAGAGCTTAGGACGCACGGTGCGCACCATACGTCCCCACTGCTCCCGCTCTGAGGCCGACTATTTCCAGGGAGCCGCCGCCACTGTCGAGTTGCTGCCCCTGCAAAAGGCGCTCGGTGTGGGGCCGTCGCTCCAGCTTTCCGCCTGGGGTTCCTATCGTCCCTTCGATGCCACACTCAACGACGAAGGCAACGCCCGCACGCTAATCACGAGCGGCTACCACCGCACTCCTACTGAGATGGGTAAGAAGCACAACACCCACATCACTTCAGCCGGTGCCCATGCTGCCCTGCGAACAGGTGCGTTTCGCCTTGGTGCCACCGCCATGCTCTCTTCCAGCGACCGCTCAATTGAGCCTCAGCGCACTACTCTCTACCGCAGGCACTATGCCCACGGAAGCCATTTCTCAAATTTCGGCATTGACTATTCCTACACCCACCACCGCTGGGCATTGAACGGCGAGACGGCTACCGACTCTCACGGTGCCCTGGCCACGGTAAACAGCATCAGTCTTCAGCCCTCAGCACGCCTTGGCCTTGTGCTGCTGCAGCGTTTCTACAGCTACAAGTACACCTCGCTCTACGGCCATGCCTTCAGCGACAGTGGCCACACCCAGAACGAGAGCGGCATCTATGCCGGGGCCACATGGAACCCTCTGGCACGTCTCAACCTGCAGGTTTACGCCGACTATGCCTATCACCCCTGGGCACGCTACCTTGTGTCACTGTCATCCCATACCACCGACATTCTTCTCCAGGCTGCCTACCGCCTAAGCAGCAGTCTAACCCTCACCATGCGCCACCGCTCACGCCTTGGCCAGAAGGACGCCGCCGACAAGACCGCCCTCATAGCCAACAACAGCCACTATGAGCGTCTCTCAATAGACTACCACAAGAACAACTTGAACCTGAAGACCCGCTTTGACCTTAGCAACACCCGTTATAAAACCGGCAGCCGGGGATGGATGCTTAGCGAGCATGCCTCCCTGGCTGTCAGCAATATCCTTGGCATTGCCCTCAATGCCAGTGCCATTGCGGCTTATTTCGATACCGACTCTTATCAGAGCCGCATGTATGCCATAGAGCCCCAGATGCAGAATGACTTCTTCTTCCCTTCCTACTATGGTCGTGGCATGCGCCTGCTGCTCCTTCTTAAGGCCGACATCAGTCAGGACTTGCGCCTCTCTGTCCGTCTGGGCCATACCCGCTATTTCGACCGCAATGTCGTTAGCAGCGGCTTGCAGCAAATTGACAGCGACCGGCTCACCGACCTTGACTTGCAGGTGCGCTGGCGGCTTTGAGGAAAGGGCTTTTTACATCACGCCAATCCAGCGCAGAATGTCGTTGAGATTGGCCACCACCATGAGCAGTATCAGTATGCCAAAGCCCACGTACTCTGCACGAATCATGAACTTCTCCGACGGCTTGCGCCTGGTTATCATCTCGTAGAGCAGGAACAGTACGTGTCCACCGTCAAGCGCCGGTATGGGCAGTATGTTCATGAAGGCCAGGATGATGCTAAGGAAGGCCGTCATGTCCCAGAAGCGGTGCCAGTCCCACACCTCGGGGAACAGGCTTCCAATGGCTCCGAAGCCGCCAAGCGACTTGGCTCCCTCGGCAGTGAACACATACTTCAGGTCGCTGACATAGCCCGACAGCTTGTCCCAGCCGTAGCTTATTCCTGCCGGTATGCTTTCCAGGAATCCGTAGGTGAATGTCTGCGGCTGGTATTTCGACATCACTACGAAGCCCAGCATCATGTCCTCCGTAAGCGTGGCGCTCAAGGTGTCAATGGCAACCATAGGCACGCTGTCAGTAGTAATCATGGCAGCCCTCTTCACCACCAGCTCTATCTGCCTTGCCCTGAGGCTGTCCTCTTGGGTCGTAGCTGCCGAGAGCACGTCTGATAGGCGCCCTATCTCGTCGGTAAACTCGTTGTGTGAGTCAATGGCCTTGCCGTTGATGGCCATTATGCTGTCTCCAGGCATCAATCCAATTGCCGCGGCAGGTGTTCCCGGCATCACGCTGTCAACCACGGCAGGAATGAAGGCACGCACAAAGACAGGCGTAGACTTCATCATGTTCAGCAGGTCAAGCTCGGTGTCCTCTGGTATAGTGATTGTAACGGGCTGTCCGTCGCGCATCACGTTCACCTGCTTGGCCTTTGACAGCTCGCGGTAGACATCGCTCATGGTAAACGCATTGTCAAAGCGCTTCAGCTCGCCGCGGTCGGTGCTCAGCAGTATGTCGCCATCCTGAAATCCCAGGGCCTTGGCCTCGCTGTTGAACTTCATGCCCAGCGTCATGTCCTTCATGGGCACGTAGGTCTCGCCCCAGTGGAACAGAATCATGGAGTATATGAACAGAGCCAGGAGGAAGTTCACCAGCACGCCGCCAATCATGATGAGCAGCCGCTGCCATGTGGGCTTTGTGCGGAACTCCCAGGGATGGGTCTCCTCCGACAGCTTGGTATTGGTCTCGTCTATCATGCCGTCAATGGCGCAGTAGCCGCCAAGGGGCAGCCAGCCCAGGCCGTACTCGGTGCCCACATACTCCTTCACTGTCTCCTTCTTAGGCTCTTCGCCATCTTTCACCTCAACTTCGACCTCCTTTGTAGGCACCACCTCGGGCTTCAGCTTCAGCAGGCGGCGCACCCAGGTGTCGTAGGTGCTGAGTATGTGGAACTTCGGATTAAAGAAGAGGTAGAACTTGTTCACGCGTACCTTGAAGAGCTTGGCAAAGGTGAAGTGGCCAAGCTCGTGGAGCAGCACCAGCAGGCTTATGGCCAGCAGGAACTGCAACAGTCTTATCAGAAATACTTCCATTTACTTTAGCCCCCTAAGTTAGGGGGTTGGGGGGTCTGAACAAGCGAGAACCAGACCATTTTTATTATTATATATTTGGGGCCTGCGCTTGTTCAGGCCCCCACCCCCCTATCTTAGGGGGCTCAGGCACTCGGCAGCTATGCGCCTTGCCTCGCGGTCGGTCTCCACGTAGACGTCGTAGTCGGGCTGTGCCGAGAACGTTGCCTTCTGCATTGTCGCGGCAATAATGTCGGCCATCTGGGGGAACGAGCAGCGGTCCTCCAGAAAAGCGCGGTTCACCACCTCGTTTGCGGCGTTCACTATGCACGGCATGTTGCCACCCTGCTTAATGGCCTTGAAGGCCAGCGCCAGACAGCGGAACTTCTCCAGGTCAGGCTCGAAGAACTCCAGCTTCTGCGCCGCAAAGAGGTCCAGCCTGTTGCCACTGAGCGGCAAGCGCTGCGGGAATGACAGCGCATACTGTATGGGCAGCCGCATGTCGGGTACTCCAAGCTGCGCCTTCACGCTTCCGTCCATGAACTGCACGGCGCTGTGGACTATGCTCTGCGGGTGCACCAGCACCTGTATCTGAGCAGCACTGACGCCAAAGAGCCACTTGGCCTCAATCACCTCGAAGCCTTTATTCATCATGGTGGCGCTGTCAATGGTTATTTTGGCGCCCATGTCCCACGTGGGGTGGTGCAGAGCGTCGGCCTTTGTCACCGTGGCCAGCTTCTCGGCGGGCATCAGGCGGAAGGGGCCACCGCTGGCCGTCAGCAGAATCTTGTCTATGGGGTTGTCGTCCTCGCCCACCAAGCTCTGGAAAATGGCTGAGTGCTCGCTGTCCACGGGCAGGATGCCCACGTGGTACTGCTGTGCCAGCTGCAGTATCAGCTCGCCTGCCACCACCAACGTCTCCTTGTTGGCCAGGGCAATGGTCTTGCGGGCTTTTATGGCATGTATGGTGGGACTTAGCCCGGCAAAGCCAACCATTGCCGTCAGCACTATGTCAATGGGGCCGGCCTGCACTATGTCGTCCAGCGCCCTTGCTCCGGCATACACCTTCACGTCGGGCATGTCGGCCATGAGCCTCTGCAGCTCCTCGTAGTGGGCCTCGTTGGCAATGACCACGGCGGCGGGGTTGAAGTGGTGGGCCTGCCTTGCCAGCAGCTCCACCTGATTGTTGGCCGTCAGCGCATATACCTCATAGAGGTCGCCATGCTCCTCCACCACCTGCAGGGCCTGGGTGCCTATGCTGCCGGTGGAGCCGAGAATGGCTATTTGCTTCTTCTTCATTATGCTCTTTTTACGAAATCGGCTGCAAAATTACAAAAAAAGATTCTATATCTTGGCAGCAATAGGCATAAAAAGTGCTAAATGGCTTTTTGCCGCTTCTTTGACAGCCCTTTTTATAAATAATTATAAATAAGGAGGCAGAAAGGAGGTGCTGTCATTTTTTTTCCCTAACTTTGCAACGACATATATAATTGTACAACTATTACTTAGGCTTATCATGGACGACAGACTTACCTCATTCATCAACGCCTCCGACCTTGGCCCGCTTGACGTGGCCCTTGCCGAGGCCATGGAAATAAAGAACGACCGCTACAAGTATCAGCACCTGGGCAAGAACAAGACCCTGCTGATGATATTCTTCAACAATTCTTTGCGCACTCGCCTTAGCACCCAGAAGGCAGCTATGAACCTTGGCATGAACGTCATTGTTCTCGACGTCAACGCCGGTGCGTGGAAGCTGGAGACAGAACGCGGTGTAATAATGGACGGCGACAAGAGCGAGCACCTGCTTGAGGCCATACCCGTAATGGGCTGCTACTGCGACATCATCGGCGTGCGCTCGTTTGCCGGCCTCACCGACCGCGAGTACGACTATGCCGAGACGGTGCTCCACCAGTTCATAAAATACAGCGGGCGCCCTGTCTTCGCCATGGAGACGGCCACCGTGCACCCCCTCCAGGCCTTTGCTGATTTGATAACCATAAAAGAGCGACATGCCAAACCACGTGTTGTACTGACATGGGCTCCCCACTGCCGCGCCCTGCCCCAGGCCGTGCCCAACAGCTTTGCACAATGGATGCTGGCCGACAAGGATGTGGACCTGGTTATCACCCATCCGGAGGGCTACGAGCTTGACCCGCAGTTTGTAAAGGGTGCCCGCGTGGAGTACGACCAGCACAAGGCTTTCGAGGGTGCCGACTTCATCTATGCCAAGAACTGGAGCAACCCCGGCGTGACCAACCCCGCCGACTATGGCAAGATAACCTGCGAGGACCGCTCATGGACTGTTGACACTGAACACATGTCGTGGACCAACAACGGAAAATTCATGCATTGCCTGCCAGTGAGGCGCGGCCTCATCGTTACCGACGATGTCATTGAAGGCCCCAACTCGCTGGTCATTCCCGAAGCTGCCAACCGCGAGATTTCCTGCTCCGTGGTGCTCAAGCGCATGCTGCAAGGGCTTTAGTGACAAATCTGCGCAACAAGCGGGGAGTGTCAGTAGGGCGAGATGTTGTTCAGCTCTTGAAGCTGGACTTCCCCTGTCGTGGCGGAGAAGAGCGTGCGCAGCTGGTCAGTAGTGAGCAGAGCCGTAGGGGCAAAGCTGTGTGAGTGCATGTACTTCAGCACGCTGGCATAGAACTGCCTGCCCTCTGGCCACTGGGCTGCCTGCTCCAGGTCGGCCATAACCACGAGCAGCCGGCCGGCCTTGGCAAAGCGGCGCCCGCTGCTCACGGAGAACTCAAACACCAGGCCAAGCTTGTGGTTGCGCTCCACATTGTCTATGACCTGCACCAGCGGGCTGTAGCCTGACAGCGACGGCTGCAGGGTCCGCAGATTGTCGAGAATCATGGGGCGGCTCGCCTTAACCACCGGCCACCACTGCCAGTTGGTGTGCTCCTCGGTGGGGAAGAGGCTGAACAGCGCATGCTGGGGATTGCACAGTATTCCCAGTGTGCCGGGCGATACGGGCTTGCTGTTGTTCTCTGAAATAGTGCGGAACATGCGGTAGTTCCAGTAGTCGGTCTGGAACAGGCCGCCAACGGTAAGCTGGGGGTTGAGGCCCTGTGCCGCAGAGTCGGGCATAAGCAGCACGCGCTTGCCCTGCGACAGCTGCTGTATCACCTCGTCGCTCAGCTCGTGGGCAATGATTATTCCGTCCTTGTCAAGCTTCTGACTCTTTGGGTAGACCCACAGCTGGTAGCTGTTGTGGAACGAGGTGCCGCTGATGCTCAGCTCAAGCGTGAGCTGGCTTGCCTTGCTTATATTGGAAAGGCGGAAATCGGCCGTGCCTACGTCAAGCAGTCCTTCGCCCTCAGGTATTACAAACGACTTGTGCATGCTGCCCAGGCGGGCGGTCAGAGTGTGGCCAGCCAGCGACGAGGCGCTGTAGTTGGCCACCTGCAGGCGGGCCTTGAGGGTGTCGCCGTTGGTGTAGCAGTAGCTGTCGGCCACAAGCAGCGGCACCACTGGCGAGCAGAACTGGCGCCACTCCTCGGGGGTGCATATCCCCTTGCTGTCAAGGAAGGCATCGAGCATGCCCACGTAGGCCGAACCCTGGCCGGGGTAGTCCTGAAGGTCAAGCAACTGGAAGCCTGACATGGAGGGTGTCCGCAGGTCCATCTCTATGTCCTGCTTGTACAGCAGGTAGCTCCAGCGGCCGCTGGCACGGTGGAAGCTTATAGCCAGGCTGCCCATGCCGGCACTGTCAAGCCTCTGGCGGAAAGTCTCAAGGTTGCAGGGGCGAAGCACACCGGTGTACTTGGCTATCTCGGAGTAGTCGGGATAGGTCTGGAACTGTGCCGTCTCGTGACTGATGACGGGAACAGGACTGAGCAGGCATCCCTCCTCGAAGTTCATCGTGGCGTTTGGCCGGAAGTGGTTTATCATGCCCCCGTCGGCCGCATCGGCAAAGCTGAAGGAGCCGCGGGTGTGGGTGTTGTAGCTGCCCCAGGCCTCGCCGCCCACGCGGCAGGTTGTGAAGTAGTCCATGCCGGGCTTCACGCCGTGATAGCCCAGATAAGAGTTGCTGCCAAAGGTATAGAGCTTGTCGGGGGCTATCTGGCGGAAGTCTTCTATGAAATAACCCATAGCCTCTATTGAGCCCCACAGCTCGTTGCCCAGTGCAAACATACGGAACGAGGGGTGGTGGCCGTACTCCCGCAGAATGTTCTCGCCCTCCTTGTGCAGGAAGGCCATCAGGGTAGAATCCTGGGCGTTGAAGTCGCCCCAGAAGGGCAGCTCCGGCTGAAGTATGATGCCGGCCTCGTCGGCAGCCAGGAAGGCGGCTTCGGGCGGACACCAGCTGTGGAAGCGCACGTGGTTGAGCCCGTAGGCCTGGCACACCCGCATGTAGCGGCGCCAGCTCTCCACGTCCATGGGCACATGGCCCGTGAGCGGCCATACGCAGGCATCGTGCCTGCCGCGAAGGAACAGGCGGTGGCCGTTACTATACAGGTAGCGGTCTCGAACCTCTATAACTCCTGCTGCGTTTGTTGCTCTTGCTGCTTCTGTTGGCTCTATTGAAAGTGTTATCTCCCCGATTATTCCGTTCCAGTTTGTCTGAGTGTCCTCTGTGTATGCATGGCTGCTGGCATATATCTGCTCCGGCACGCCCTCGGCATTGCTCACCATGATGGTCAAGACGTGGCTGCCTGGGTTGATGCAGCCAAGACTGTAGCGCTGGGGAGTAGAGATGTTGTTGCTCATGCCTATGAGGCTGCCGTCAAGATAGGCCTCGGTGTACTTTGTACGCTCCAGGGTAAGCGTGACAGCTTGGTTGGCCCACTCCTGCGGAATCACTATCTCGCGGCTGTACCAGGCGCGGCCTTTGTAGCTGTAGCGGCGGGAGAGGCGGGTGGTCTCGCTGAAGTAGTTCAGCGGCGTGCCCTTGCAGTTGGTGTCGGTGGTGCCGGGCAGAATGATGCTGTCGGAATAAGCTTGCGGCATGTTCTGGCTGAAGGCAAACTGCCACTGGCCGGAAAGGCTGATGGCGCGCTCATAGGCCCAGCCACAGAGGGCGATGAGGCTGAACAGGATTATTGTCAGTATCTTTCTCATAATTATATTAGTCTTGGAAGCGTTCCAGTATTTCCAGACACATGCGGCTGTTGTGGTAAGGACATTTCCAGAAACCGGCATGGTCGTCATCCAGGTTGAGCGAGCCGTCGGCCCGGCGACTCCAGTACCACTCGCCATGCTCGCGGTCAATGAGGTTGTCCTTTATGTACTGCCAGCAGCGCACGGCTCTCTGAAGGGCCTCCTCGCTGCCAAAGTGCTGGTATATGTTCAGCCATCCCACCACGTTCTCGGCCTGTACCCACCAGTGCAGGTCGTCGTCGGCATGGCCGGTGTCAAGGTTGGCCTCGTGAATCATTGAGCCGTCGGCATTGAGGCCCTTCTCGCTGGCGCGGGCCACCTCCTGGACTATAGGCTCCACCTTTTTCAGCACTTGCTCGTCGCCCAGCACCAGGGCGGCCTCGTGCAGCAGCCACGAGCACTCTATGTCGTGGCCGTAGCTCTCCAAATGGCCGGCGCCGCGCGTCCAGTCGTTCTCGAAGAAGAGGTCCAGGTGGTGGGTTTCGGGGTTGAGGATATGGTCTGTGAAGATGTCAATGAGGTTTCGCAGTGCGCCTTCCACCCTGAGCATGGTTATCTGCGGCACGGTCACCGTAACGGGGAGCACCGAGCCTATGGCAGGCACATAGTCGCACGACTCGGCGGCATGCAGCTCCTCCAGGCAGCGATACAGGTTGGTGTAGGGCTCAATGATGTGCAGGTGGGTGTTCTGCGACTTGGGGTAGTTGGCATCCAGCTCCGAGAGGCGCATGTCCTTCATCTCGCCCCACTGGCGCGAGCAGGCCTCGATATAGCCGTTGTACACGGGGTCAAGAGCGTGCTCCTCAATGACGTCGAAGAGCTGCAGGGCAACGTCAAGTGCCTGGCGGTCGCCCGTGGCGCGGGCATACTCGGACATGCCGTAGATGATGAAGCCGATGGCATAGAACTGCTTCTTCGTGTCAAGCGGCTCGCCCTTATAGTCCACACTCCAGAAGGCGCCGCCATAGAGCGGGTCGATGAAGTGCTCAAGGATATAGTCCTTGGCACGGGTGGCAGCTTTTAGGAGCGAATCTTCATTTAATACGCGGTAGGCGGCCGAGAAGCTCCACAGGATACGGGCATTGAGGATGGCTCCCTTCTCGGCATCCGGATGGAGGCGGTAGTGGCCGTCCATGCGGCCATAGAAACCTCCGTTTTCCTCGTCAATCATATTGTTCAGCCAGAAAGGCAGGATATTCTGGGTGAGCACCTCTTCGGCCTCTCTCTTCAGCGTTGCTATTGCCTCGTTGCTGCCATATTTTCTTTTCTCTGCCATAGTCGTTGCGGTTTTTATCGCTGCAAATTTACGCATTATTTCTTGAACAGCGAAATAAAATAGCAGAAAAAAGAATGGAGACACTCTTGGTCAAGCGTATCTTGCAATGGATGTTGGAATGAATGAAAAGCATGGGGTGCATCACTGCGGCCCATGCCAGTCCCGGGGTTATGAAAAAAAAACTACTTATAAATATTAGCTAAAAAAATCTGCGTTAGCGAATGATGCGGCCTTGCTTCTTAGGCTTCGAATTCGGTCTTTCTACAGGATGGGTATTGGGGCGCAGTTCATTGATAGCGACAGGCTTGGTAAGCACGCCAGTACCGTTCATCCAGCGACGCGACTCGGCACTGGCTTCATAGAGCTGTACGCGCTTCACAGACGAGGGCAGTGGCGGATAAACCTGTACAAAGCGGATGGTCTCACCCGACTGTCCGTAAATCCAGAAGCACTGGTCCATGGGGAAATGTTCCAAGCGTTGCATCACATAGCGGTCGCCGGTGTCGGCATCAATGATGGCTGAACCGGTGGTGAAACGCCAGAAGAACCAGTCCTGACTTGTTGGCACCCGCCAGTCGTAGGTCAGGTAGGTGGCATCCTGACAACGGTAGAGCGTGTAGGTGCCGTGGGTGTAGCTGCCGTCTTCACATTCCAATAAATACATACGCTGGTCTTCAGGTGCCGTCTGTATGTGTGAAAAGGCTGCGAACGAACGGTCGTCGTGCAGGTCGTAGTTGGGCCAGGCGGGTCGCTCCAAAACGGGCTGTTTGTTTTCGGGGCGTTCGTCGTAATCATTTGCGAGAATGCTCTTTGTGGTATGGCAGCCGGTCAGCATGGCAAGGGCTGCCAGTATCAGTAGATATTTATGCTCTTTAGTAATCATAATTCTCAATTTTCAATTCTTAATTCTCAATTAGTGATAACATGGCCCTTGCGGGGAATGGCATTGATGTCGAAGTTATTGGAGAAACGGTTGTCTCCAGCCACAGACCCAAGATGCGCTTCCTTCACACCCTTGGCTAAGGGTGGGAATATAAGGCAGGTCTGATAGACCTTGACTGTGTCTTTGCCCACAATCTCGTCCTTGACGTATTTGAAATAGGAGAAGTCGGTGGCGCGGCAGCAATATTTGTCGCCGGTCCGCTCGTCGACGATGGCCAGGTAACCGTGCGGGTTCTTGTCTTTATCCCATTCCTCTACTCGCGGATGGTCGCCATAGCCAGTGTACATATAGATGCGCGTCTCTTTCTTGCTCCGCTCTATGGCAACAGGCTGGAAAACACGAGAAAGCATGTTGTTGCTGCTGCGTTTCGTCAGCACGCTGTCGGTAGAGAGCATCTTGGGGTCTATCTCTTTCTTGTCATAGTTGCGCACAGTCGAATTGACGGGCTGCAGGTAGCGGATATAGTAGCCTGTGCGGTCTTTGCGCGTCTCGGCATTGAGGGTGATGTTGTATGCGTAAGGGTCGTCAGCGTACTGTGCAAACAGATGCTCGTCTGTCTGCTGACTCTGGCGGTCGAGAATAGTGGCACGGGCTATGCGCACGGTGTCGCTGTTCAGCGAGGGCTGGAAGTGGCCGATGTAGATGCCCTCGGCAATCTTTCTTGCCCCCACAGCCTGCATGGTGCTGTCGAGCAGTTCGGTGGCAGACTTGGCGGCAGAACCGCCAAGCACACTGGGCCCCGATTCTGCCAGGTCAGCCTTCACGAGGTTGGCATCTGGCATTATCCGCACGGTGTCTTTGGTTTCTACCAATGCAGGTAGCACGGTCGGCTCTTCCTGTTCTGCTATGACGGGTTCGTCATGGGTTTGCACTACAGTAGCCACAGCCTTGGTGACTTCTGCCTCTACTTTCTCTTCAATCTCGCTGATGGCTTGCGGCCGGGCGAAGGCCACGACAGCCAGCGCACTCAGCGGCAGGAGATAGGTGGCTTTCAGGGCCACCCATCGTCGGGATGGTTTGCGGTACATCATTTTGAATCTTCGTTTAATTGGACTTTGATTGAATGCGTTCACCACAGGCTGCAGTCCCGTGCTGGTTGCTTTCTTTATTAATAACAGCTGATATTC
>JAFTAR010000050.1 GCA_017455495.1 Prevotella sp. | reverse complement strand
GGAGTGACATATCGATGAAGCCAGATGCTGATATGGTTATGAGAAAACTTGCACAAAACCCCTCTTTTTGTGGTTTACAAAAGTTAAATTCGTTAAATCTTCATCCTTTTTGTCCTTCACAGAATCCACGTCGACATTTTTCTACCGTTTAACACACAAGTCGTTGATATAAAACGACTTGCAAATTCTATGGATGCACAGCCCTGAAGACCGTAAGCATTGGCAGCGGCATCAAGGAAATCGAGGACGAAGCCTTTAAGAATGCAAACAATATTACAACGGTCTCTGTCAAGGCAGAAACGCCTGCGACGCTGAGCAGTTCGGCCTTTTCGACTACCGTCTTCAGCAATGCGACGCTCCATGTGCCTACAGGAACACAGGTGGCCTATAGCACGGCGCCCAACTGGATGTTCTTTGCCAACATAGTGGAGGAGAAAGATCCAGCAGGCATCCCGGCTGTCGAAACAGATGCGCAGGGGTCAGACGCTCCCGTCTATGACCTGAGTGGGTGCCGCGTGGCACAGCCCATTCGTGGACAGCTCTACATTCGCAGCGGACGCAAGTTCATAATACAGTAAGACGTAGGCTCGCCTCGAACGCGAAGTTGTATCATCTACAGCAGGTCAAGGCAGCGCTCTATGAATATGCCGCAGTTGCGGTCGCTGATGTCGCTGGCCTGCCGCTCTATCATGCTGCTCACCACGTCCATGGCCTTCTTCGTGGCATTGCTCAGGCTGTCGCCCTTGCCCAGGATGCGGGCAATGAGGACTGCCGAGAAGATGTCGCCTGTGCCGTGGAAGATGCCTGGAATCTCGTGGTAGGGGTGGAAGAAATACTCCTTTGTCTCTGCATCGTAGCCGCACACCTGGTTCATGCCATCAATGATGCAGCTGGTGATGATGGCCGAGCGGGCTCCAATGAGCACCATCGTGTCAAGCAGGCGGCAGGCCACGTCGCGGCTTATGCCACCGCTCTGGAAGGGCACTCCGGCCAGGTAGCACGCCTCGGTGTAGTTGGGCATGGTGACATGGGCTGTGCTAACCATGCGGCGCATCAGGGCCACGTGGTGCTGGTCTATGCCGTTGTAGAGCCGTCCGCCGTCGCCCATCACGGGGTCTACGAACACCATGCAACCCTGCCCGGCCTGCTCGCGGCAGTAGGCCTCAACAAGCATGCTCTGCCCGCTGCTGAACATAAGGCCGGTACAGATGGCGTCGAAGTGGAAGCCAAGGTGCTGCCAGATGGGGAAAGTGCGCCGCATGTAGTCGGTGGTGTCCATCTGGGTGAACTCGCCATAGTCGAGCGTGTTCGACACAAGGGCCGTGGGCAGACAGAAGGCCGGTATGCCCATATAGCTGAGCACGGGCAGCATGGCCGCCATGCCCACCTTGCCGTAGCCGGCTATGTCGTTGATAAGGAGTACTTGTTTCATCTATGAAGTGACGGATGATGTATTACTAAAGCACACAGCGCAGGTTCTTCTCCAACTGCTGGGTGGAGCTTGCTCCAACGAGCACGCTTGTCACTCCCCGCTGCTGCAATATCCAGCGCAGGGCGTGCTCGGCCAAGGTATGGCCCTGAGCCAAGGCCTCGTCGTTCCACTGGCGCAGCTGCTGTAGCAGCTCCGGTGTCAGCATGCTCTCCTTCAGGAATTTTCCCTTTGCCATGCGGCTCTCCTGGGGTATGCCCTGCAGGTAGCGGTCGGTGAGCAGCCCCTGGGCCAGTGGCGAGAAACTGATGAAGCCCACGCCGTTGTCGGCACAGAAGTCAAGGATGCCCTCCTCCTGCGGCGAGCGGTCGAGCATGTTCAGGCGGCCCTGGTAGATGAGCAGGGGCACGTCGCGCTGCCTCAGGTATTCGTAAGCCGTGCGCAGGGCTTCAAGGGGCCAGCGGCTTATGCCGACATAGAGGGCCTTGCCGCTGCGCACTATGTCAACGAGAGCCTGTAGCGTCTCTTCGAGCGGCGTCTCCGGGTCGTAGCGGTGGCTGTAGAACAGGTCAACATAGTCTAAGTGCATGCGGCTAAGCGACTGGTTGAGCGAACTGACGAGATACTTGCGCGAACCCCAGTTGCCGTAAGGGCCTGGCCACATGTCGTAGCCGGCCTTAGTGGCTATGAAAAGCTCGTCGCGATAGGGCCGCAGGTCGTCGTCCATGAGGCGGCCAAGGGTCTGCTCGGCCGAACCGTAGACGGGACCGTAGTTGTTGGCCAGGTCAAGGTGGACAACGCCGTGGTCAAGGGCGTAGCGCACTATCTCGCGAGAACGCTCGTAGGGGTCAACACTGCCAAAGTTGTGCCAGAAGCCAAGCGACAGCTTCGGAAGCAATACTCCGCTGTGGCCGCAGCGGTTGTAGGTCATGCCTTGTTCATAACGGTTGGGGGCTGCACTGTAATGTTCCATATTTCTGTTGTTCTATTATTCTTTTAAGTATATGAACATAAATAGTTTATATTAATTCTTGAGAAATTCGTGTGTAATTCGTGATAATTCGTGTTTAGTTTTTAACATGAATTACCATTAATTGAACATAAATTATTCATAAATGATTACGGGCAATTAATTTTGAGTGGTTACTTATTAAGCTATAGACTAATCCGTTAATCCGTGGTTGTTTTTACTATTCGTAGATAAGCGTGGTTATTCCCTCTGGTGCAAAGACCTGCTGGGCCGTGAGCTGCAGGTCGCGGGCTGTGAGGTTGTCAATGTGGCGCACAATGTGCTCAAGGCGGCGCTCATGGCCAGTGTGCAGATAGTTGCGGGCGTTGTCAAGCACAAACTGCTCGCGGTTGTCGCAGGCAATGGCGAGCTGTCCCTTCAGCTGCCGCTTGTACGCCTTTAGCTGAGAGTCGGAGAGGGGCTTGTCCATGAGCCTGTCAAGCTCGTGGCGCACCATGCGCAGGCACCGCTTCACGTCGTGCTGGTCGCAGCCAAAGTATACCGTCCACAGGCCAGCATCGCTGTAGCAGGTCATGGCGCTGTCAACGGTATACACCAGTCCGTGGCGCTCACGCAGCTGGAGGCTGAGGCGTGAGTTAAGGGCCGGGCCGCCCAGTATGTTGTTCAGCAGGTACAGCGCCCAGCGGCGCTCGTCATTGGCAGAGAAAGCACGTGTGCCAAGCATGACATGAGCCTGGTGGGTGCCGCGGTTGCGGACTAAGAAAGGACCACTACCAGCCCCCCTCCCCGCCCCCCCGAGGGGGGGAGCAGTTACTTCTGCTGTTGGTGTGGTTGCCGAAAAGTCTTCGGTGGAAGAAGTGAAAACTTCTGCCTTATCTATGCCGACAGCTGGTCTGACTGCTCCCCCCCTTGGGGGGGCGGGGAGGGGGTCTGCTGTTGCCGACACAAACAGCAGACAGTTCTCTGGCCTGTACCACTGGCGGACAAATGCCTGAGTGTCGGCACTGCTGTAGGAGCGCAGCTGCTCCTTGTTGCCCAGGATGTTGTGGCCAAGGGGATGGCCGGGGAAGAGCAAGTCCTCTATCTCGTCATAGATAAGTTCGGAGGGCGTGTCCTCGTAGCTCTCTATCTCGTCGCAAACCACCTCGCACTCCTTTTCAACCTCATCCTGCGGATGCTGGCTGTTGAACACCATGTCGCACAGCACCCCAATGGCCTTGCCCAGGTACTGGCTCTGCACGGCACAGTAAAACACGGTGTCTTCCTTGTTGGTAAAGGCGTTCAGCTCGCCCCCCACCCCTTCTATGGCGTTTATGATTTGTATGGCGCTGCGCTTCTGCGTTCCCTTGAATGCCAGGTGCTCGCAGAAATGTGCCATGCCCTGCTGCTGCGGGGTCTCGTTGCGTGTGCCCGCGCGTACCGCTATTCCGCAGTAAGCCACCGACGATGTGGTGGGAAATGTCACGACCGGCAGCCCGGCAGGCAGTATGTTTGAGAATCTCATTTCTATCTGTTTCTATAGTTTTGCCGAAGTTTTATATTGTCACAATCTGCTTCATC
The DNA here is from genome assembly GCA_017455495.1 of Prevotella sp. GTDB lineage: Bacteria > Bacteroidota > Bacteroidia > Bacteroidales > Bacteroidaceae > Prevotella. The sequence continues at coordinate 17,884 of JAFTAR010000050.1, read as the reverse complement.
ATGTCGTTCAGATAGCTACTGACATCTTCATCCTTAAAGAAATAGACATGATGCTCATGGAATGCCTGTAGTATCTCCTCTTTTGTAGAACCTTTCTTCAGCCACGATGCAACCTTCTGCATTGGTGTCGGTGAAAGTATAAAACTGTTTAGCGTAAGGTTATCATCCTTGATGCCTAATTCTTCAGGACTCTGAAGTGTGGCATACAGAGCCACTTTGGGGTCTTCAAAATGTTCGTCTGAATAAACCAAGCCGTGAGGGTCTATGAATGTCACATATTGGTGGCGGTCTTTTACTATCCATAGAATGAAGTCGGGATAGAAACCTGCATCGCTGAAGAAGTTGGCACCCACCTGACTGCGATTGCGAAGCAGGTAGATTTCCTTTCCGGCTTTTTCCAACTCGGCCTCATGATTATTGAAATATTCGGTGAGGTCTACAACGAACCTGCTCTCGCCCTCGTTCAGGGCTACAGGCGTGATTTCTATTGGCTGTTCGTCGCCACGTACCGAGTCCTTGTTGAAGTACATCAGAGGACTATAAAAGTGACGCTCAAAGTAGAGAGCCTTGAAACCGCCTTTCCCTCCAATGCGAATGCTCTGGGCAAACGATTCGTCTTCAAGCTGTTTCTGTACCCTTTTCAAATCATCAAAGAACTGCTCCCGCCATTCCTCCTTAATTTTAATGACAATGCCTTTCTTCTTGTCTTCCTCGCCCAGGCCGGCCATATCCTCCGTAAGTGTCGTTACCTCCATATACTGGGCTTCCCACTGGCGGCGCCGTTTCTGATAGAAGCGCTCAATATACATCTTTAACAGCGTGGTAAGCACCTCCTGCCACTTGTCGGTATCACGTTTGAAGTCTGTCCATTGGCAACTAATCTCAGGCATATACAGAGTGTACCAGTATTGGCTTCGGGCCAGCCGCCGGACTACCTTATCGTCTATAAAGAGGTTGTACCAGCCTCGTTCGCACTTATACCTTCGCAGGTCGAACATCAGCTTAGTCCAGTGAATATACTGCATACGGTTGTCATCGGTAAGCCAAACTTGGTTCTTCTGCTCTTCAAGCGTTTCACGGTTCTTGTCATGGTTTGATTCAAACACACTTCCCTTTAGGTATCGGTCAAGCATAACATGAATCTTGACATCTTCCTCCAACCTGACACAGGTCTCCTGCCTGACGAAGTCCATCCCCTTTTTTAGCCTCAAGTACTTCAGCTGGCACTTGTCAATGTCTATTATGTTTGGCATGAGTGGCAGGCGTACTTGTTCTGACTGTGCGTCGTGTGAACCCATGCCCTCGCTCTTGATGATTCGGCTAAACTCGTCCATATAGTTGGCCTCGATACCGAAGATGTTCAGTGTCTCCAGTATGCTTATATACTTAGGTTCTCTTGCAGGCCGCAGCGTTGAGTCCAGTCTGTTTGTACGTTTCAGGGAGTACCTGTAACCCTTCAAGCGCACACCACGCCCAAAGAGCTGGATAATCTCCGACCCGTCGCCACTGCCCACATTAAGCAGGCACATGGTTGAAACGCGCCATGACGACCATCCCTCTGTGAATTTCTTTGCACCTATCAATATATTGATACGCGAGTTATCGTCGTTAATGCTTTCGAAGAGCGAAGACCCACCGTAGCTGTGCAGTCCTGCCACGATGTTCTCCCTGTTTTCAAAAGCATCAGTCACGCTCTTTGGTTCGCCCACATTCACCACTCCGAAATACCGGCCATCACCCATGCGCAGACCTATCTCGCCGTTGACTCCGCTCAGACGGTCCAAGTGAAGATGCACGTTGGCATTGAGTTGAGGACAATTGAACACCTTGTCAAGCAGGTCGGAATAAACGCTTCTGGCATCCATGTTACAGATATAGCCGAACGAGCCTTCAAAAACGCTGTGATTGTTCACTATCAACCCGTCGTTGTGGTGAAGCAATGCTTCAATGCCGTTCACTACCATATCGCTTTTGCTTACAATCAGCTGGAAGAACTCCACAATCTTGACAATGTCGCTCACCTCTTTGTTAGCACCGCCCGAAGCCACCGTGTTGCCAACAAAAATGGCCACAGGCTTCTCTATCATAAAGGGTTCGGCCTCATCGCCCAGGTCGGCATACAACTTCACTTGCTCGTAAAAGCCAAGCAGGCCGCCCAGCATGTAAAGCAATCGTTGATGCTCGTCGAAGTTTTCGCTGATGTTTTTCGTTTGGAAGTCCTTGCCATAGCCATCGTCATAGAAATAGCGGTAGGAATAGTTGAAAAGCGTAGAAACACCGTATTCACGCAACAGCGTGTTGCGCTTCTTCAGTACCTTTTCCGATTCGATAGACTGCTTGAACGTGGCGGAATACTCAATACAAAAGCCCTGCTCGCTCAGCTTATTGCGGTTTGGCTTCCATTTCTTCTGCTCACCCGACGTGCCCTTGTGGCCCTCATCAACGAGCACAAAGTTCTTTTTCTCGAAACATTCCACATCAACGCTTTTGTCGCCGTCCTCATCGTTTAGCTTGGTGATTTCTATCACCTGAAGGTATTGTCCCTTGTATGTATCGTTCAGCTTAGACTTGTCAAAGCGGTAACACAGGATGTCGCTTTTCTTCAACTCTTCAATATGCTGGCTGCTCAGACCTGCGTTAGGCGTAACCAACAGAAGGTTACCAAACTTCACACCGTTTTTCTCGGCGTAATAGTCCACCTGTAGTTTGTTGACATGCATCAGAAGCGTCTTGCCGGCACCGGTGGCGCACCAGCAGGCTATTTTGTTGATTTCATCCTCCTTGACAGGTTCTGCACTGAATGGATCTGTGTAGAACTGGTGGCCGTTTTTGCAGAAGTACGCATAACGATAACTGTTGATATCATCCAGCAGAGCCTTCCGGTCGCCGAAATAACGGTCGAAGTAATATTCGCACATCAGCAGATAGAGATACTGGAAGTATTTCCACCTGACAGGCTCTTCGCGTTTTCCCAGTCTGTTGATATGGCACGTGTGGCGATAGATGTTGGCATCGTATTCGCGTAACTTCTCACGGATGGGTAAGTCAGTGCGCAGTTCTGCATTTAGCACGTGATAGTAGTGCGATAGGTGGTTATCGTCATACCCCTCAAGTGTTGGGTCCTTCATGTTTCGTGCCAATTGCTCTAATGAGTCTACAGCGAATCGGCTCAGCATCCATCTGTTGAGCAAGAGACTGTTATCCAAGGTGGCTTCAGGGCCTAAGCTGATGTTTCGTTTTGCCATTCTCTGCACCCTCCTAATCCTCAGTAAACATAAGTCGCTGGAATTCTTCATCGGTGTTCATCACTCGCTCGGCCACACTGGGGGCCAGCGAGGCAGCAAGGGTGTTCTCGCCATTCACGTAGATGCGGCGATAACACTTCAGTTCGTCTGGCGCAACAGTAGCGACGAAAGCCATTAGTGCATCGTTGTCCACTATGTCCACATCGCGCCAGATTACCAACGTATCCTCGCCGCTGCGGGTATGCCCCTGTATAACCTGCAGACCTGCCTGTGGCCAGCACTCCTTTTCCACGTAGAGACCAAGAAGGTAGTTGAATGTCTCTGGGAGGTCGACTTCTCGCTTGTCCCTTTCATTATTCAAGGCAATGTCCATTTTCACGTCAAACGGATGTGCAAACCAGTCATCGCGACTTAACAAGGAGTCTCTGGTTTCAGTATCCAGTTTGTATCCAAGGAGATAATCCTTATCAAACATTGTATTGTGATTAGGGCCAAGGTCTGCGGACAATTCAAGGTTATTGAGCGTGTCCTCATATTGCTCCAAGCGGAGATATTTCACTACGCCACCGCCTTTCCACTGATGCAAATCAGTAACGCCCGAGGTGTCTCCATACAATGCATTCTTTATGCGCCGCAGGGTAATATTGTCAAAATACTCATTACACTCTACGTTGATAAACTTATGACCTGATTTCAACGCAACGGCACCCGACGTGGCAGATCCGGCAAAGAAATCCATCACCAGATCATCGGGATTGGTCGTTGATTCTATGATACGGTCAACCAGTTTCTCTGGTTTCTTTCCCTTCTTCAATACAACACCACCTTCATTATGAATATCATTAGGTAGAACGTCATCCCAAATGTCAGAGACTTTCTCAACAGGCACTATTCTGTCGCCCATACGGCGTAAGCGGTCTTTGTAGAAGAGAATGGCTTTTCCATTTAAGATGTAATAATCATTGAAGCCATCACGTTGGATATGGTATATTGTCTTTGGGTCTGCTTTTGATTTCTTATATGCTTCAACTGCATCATTTCCTACGCTATCTAAGTCAAGGGAAGCTTTTTGCATGATACCATTGGAATTGTCAATGGCAAATTTCAGGAGTTCATCCTCGTAAGTTTTTCCAAGAGCCTTTTTTAATTCTGTTTTCTTTATACCTTTGTATTTTGCGAACTCCTCCAACACCGTTGAAAACTTCCACTTAGACGGTTCATCGCCAGGATTTACAATCATTTGGTTATACCGGTTGTCATAGTTCTTCTCCCTATAAGCGTCTTGGGGCTTCCATTTGCCGTTGCCATTAGCATAGATAATGACATTCTCGCTGATATTGACCATACCGGGATTAATAACTTTCGGACCAGAGATGGAAGCGCGGCGGACAGTAATATTAGCCTTTCTGTTCTCTATGCCGAGAACTGCATCCAACAAACTGATTAGTTTGTCAACTTCCTTAATGTCAATACTCACAGCTATTGAGCCTCCTTCTGCAAAGAATGGGCGGCAAAGCAGCAGACGGTCATTCATGCATGAAAGCCAGCTGCTCTCCTGATAGTTGTCCTTGTAGGCAAAATCATCATTTCCCGTGTTATACGGGGGGTCAATGTATATGCACTTTATCTTGCCCCTGTATTTTTCTTCAAGGAGACGGAGTGCCTGGAAGTTCTCCGACTTGATGAGAAGACCGTCTATGGCATTTTCCAGATTCCCTTGTTTACTTAAAATTTGAATAATTTGATGCTTGAAATCCCTGTCCTCTTTGAAATGGGCTGTGTCTAAAACAAGTTTCTGATTCTCGCTAAGGAATTTCGGAGTAAGGGGAACAGAATAGGCATCGGCATACATGTCCCCTTTGATTTGGTCAATGCCGCAATATTTTATCCACTCCTCTCTCTGTGCGTCATTCTGGCATATCTTGCCCTTCATTTCATCCGTAAGGCCTTCCCATATTCTGTCAAGAGTGACGCAATAGTCAGCACTTGCCACCACTTTTTTCTTCAACCACAGACGCTTTTGAAAGTCCTCAAGTTGAGCCAGCAGACGGATTATGACGGAGCCTATTGACTTTATGGCCTTGGCAACAGTCAACTCGCGCTTCACGGTGTCTACCAGCATATCGTCTATGTTGAGCACATCATTCTTAATGTAGAAATCAAGTTCGCGGCAGAGAAATCCTTTCAGGTCTTTATGGATGAAATAATCGTAAGAGTTCTTAGCCGTATATCTGTTCAGCTGCTTTTGCAGCAGAGTGTAATTCTTGCCGTCATCGCTACGCTTAACCGCTGTCAGCTCGGCAAACTCAAAGGGAACAAGTGATGCTGTAGGCTCTGAGGTAATCATAGCGGCGGTCTGGTTGTTCAGTGTGCTCTGATTAGGAGTCTTGCCCATTAGCTGGAAGACGAAATTGATATGCAGTACACCATCCTCAGTCAACTCAACGGGTTCCTCCTCGTAGATTTTAAAGTGGTGAACAAGTTCTCGCTTGCTCTGTTTATTGTCGTTCTGCTCTACATCGGTTGCCTCTTTTAGAGTGAACTCCACCACCCGGCCATTGGCCAGACGGAAGCGATAGTCATGAAAATACTGCCCGTTCTTGATGTAGTACTGGTCTTGGTTGGCCCAATACAGTTTCACTTCCTCGCCATTGTAGGGGATGGCATATTTGCTTTCCTCCGACTTGCTGCTGTAACGGCGCTTGCTAATGAAATCGCCCCTGTCATAATAGCGATTAAAAAAGATGTCAAGATGCGTGAACACGCTGGCCTGCATCTGTGCGGGGTCGCCCATGTTTTCCAGTTCCCGGTGCAAATCCAGGTAATCTGGACTCATTTCAGGAGCAATGTGCAGTTTTGTAAGCGTGGCCACCATATCGTCAAGTTTCTTCTTCTTGCTTTCATAGTCAGCCGATATATTGTTCTCTATTTCCTGCTCCACCATACCTTTTAGCTTGTTGTCGAGGAAATCCTCAATATCCTTACGCTTCAAGTTCATGATGCGGTAGATGCCGAAGTCAAGTTCCTCGGCAACATCCAGCATGAATGTTTTTTTCAGTGTAGAACAGAATTCTTCAAATGGGGCCTGCATATTCTTTGTCTATTTCATTACTTTGTTCACGTCAGCCGCTCAACAGCGGCTGCAAAATTACAACAAAAAGGTGAACAAACCAAAAAAGCGGAGCTGATTCTTTAGGAAAAGGCAGTGGGTTTTTGCAAAAAAGGACTGCCTTTTTGTAAAAACCCACTGCTTTTTGCCGTTATTAGCATGATTTTCCTTAACTTTGCAGGCCGATGAAGAAATTTCTCCGCTGGGCGGGGATAGTGCTGCTCACCCCCATCCTGCTTCTCGTCATAGCAGCAGTGTTGCTCTACGTGCCGCCCATACAGCAGTGGGCGGTGCGCCAGGTGGCGCAGTATGCCTCGCAGGAAACCGGCCTCAGCATCAGCGTGGAGCACGTAGACCTGAGCTTCCCCCTGGACCTCGGCGTTGACGGCATCCTTGTCACCCGCCCGTCGCAGTCGTCCTCCACTCCCGACACCATTGCCGCCATCGGTCGCGTGGTGGCCGACGTGCGGCTGCTGCCCCTGTTCAGCAGCCAGGTGGTGATAGACCAGCTGGAGCTGCACGATGCCAACATAAACACCCTTGACCTTGTAGGCGACATGCGCCTGCACGGGCGTATAGGCGAACTGCTTGTAAAGGCCGACGACAACGCCTCCGACAATGCCGTGGCGGGCATAGACCTTGATGCCAGTGCCGTTGACCTAAACCGCCTGCTGCTGAACAGTGCCGACATCAGCATCTTCCTTAGCGACACGGCAGCTGTGGACACCACCGCCTCGGCACCATGGCTCATAAGGCTGCGCAGCATAGACCTCAGCGACAGCCGCCTGAGGCTCTTCATTGACTCGGCAGCCCTGTTCTCGCCTCCCGCTACCATGCTCACAGCCGCAATGGAGCAGGCCTCTATACAGGAGGTAAACATAGACCTGGGGCAGGAGCGCTACGCCGTGGGAGCAACAAGCATCGCAGGCGGCATGGTGGCCATGGACAGCACCTTCCTCATCACCCAGGCCTCGGTGGGCTTGGACTCCCTGTCCTACACCCGCGGCACCCTGCGAACATCAATAAACCACGGCAGCATGCACGAGCAGAACACCGGTTTGCAGATAGCCTCGCTGCAAGGCTCTGTAGTCATGGACAGCGTGGGCCTGAGCATAGACAGCCTGCGGGCCTCCACTCCCCACTCGGTCCTCTCCGGCCGCCTGCTCCTGCCGTTCAGTGTGTTGGGCGGTTTTGCCGTCCAAACCCCGCAGCCCCTTGACATATATGTCACTGCCTCCATTGGCCGCGCCGACCTGCTGCCCTTTGCGCCTGAGCTACGCCTGCTGCCCGACGTGCCCCTCACCCTCCGTGCACGGGCCACCGGCACCTCGCAGCTCATCAACGTGCAGCAGCTGAACCTTATGCTCCCCTCGGCCTTGAGCTTAGAGGCTACCGGCAACGTGTCTCAGCCCACATCCCTGTCCGACCTCATGTCGCAGCTCAACGTCAGGCTCAACACCTACACCATGGTAACCCCGCTGCTGCGCCTCTTCGGCCTGCCCACCGGCATCAGCATTCCTGCCGGCATAAGCCTTACGGGAAAGATAGGGTCAAGCGGAACGGAATACAACGCCGACCTAATGCTGAGCCAGGGCGGCGGCACGGCCAGGCTGAAGGGCAGCTATGACACCGCCACCGACCGCTACGCTCTTGACCTCAACGCCGTGCAGATGAACATGCGCCACTTCCTGCCTACTGACTCCATAGGACTGGTATCGGCAGATATAAGCGCCAGCGGACAGGGGCTGGACTTCTTCAGCCCCGCCACAAGGCTGCAGGCCGATGCCACAATCCACAAGCTGCAATATGGGGCATGGAACCTGGACAGCATAACAGCGCAGGCCACCCTACTTAACAACCACGTAAACGCCACCGCCACCACAAACAACAACCTTGTCCGGGGCAATGTATCCGTTGACGGCACCCTGCGCCGCGACAGCATTAACGCCATAGTTACCACCAGTCTGGCCCGTGCCGACCTGCACCGCCTGGGAGTTACAGATTTCCCAATGGCTATGGGCATGGACGCCACCTTCAATCTGAAGTCCGACATGCGGCTGAGCCACAGCCTTGAGACCATTGCCGACAACATAGTGCTTTACGACGGCAACGGAGGCCGCAACATGCAGAAGGTGGAACTACTTCTGACCACCTCGCCCGACACGCTGCACCTGAACCTGCAGAGCGGCGACCTTATAGCCCGTGCCGATGCAAAGGGCAGCTACGAGCAGCTCTTGGCCACGGCGACGCAGATAGCCGACAGCGTGGCGGCACAGTTCAAGAGCCGCACAATTGACCAGATAGCCATCAAGCAACTGCTGCCCGTTATGAAGCTCCACCTTGAGAGCCGCCAGGGCAACCCCGTGGCAACGATGCTTCAGCAGCACGCCGCCACCAGGTTCAAGAGCCTGAACGTTGACCTTGACACCTCGCCCCTGACGGGCATCAACGGCGAGGCACGCCTGCACGGCCTTGTCTACGACTCCACGCTCATTGACACCCTGCGACTTACGCTGGTGGAAAAGCAGCGGGGCCTCACCTTCAACGGACAAATCACCAACAACCGGCGCAACCCGCAGTTAGTGTTCAACCTGCTCTTCGACGGTTTTCTGAAGGAGCACGGTGCCATGGTGGGCCTGAGGTACTTCGACCACCAGGGCCGCCTCGGAGTGCGTGTAGGAGCCGAGGCCCAGATGGAGGGCGACGGCTTGCTGCTGTCATTGGTTCCCGCCCGCCCCACGCTGGGCTACAAGGAGTTTGCCGTGCAGGGCAGTAACCGCCTCATGCTGCACAGCGACCTGAAGGTAGAGGCCGACGTGGACCTGCTGGCCGACGACGGCACACGCCTTCAGCTCTACTCGCCGGAACAACAGGACAGCACACTGCTGCAGGACCTCACCATCAGCACCCACCATGTGAACATAGGCTCGCTGACCAGCGCCATACCCCTGCTGCCCAACATCCAGGGAATACTGGAGGGCGACTTCCACCTCACCATGGCCCAGGACCGCAGCATCAGCGTGGCCAGCGACATGAACGTGGAGCACCTTGCCTACGAAGGCAGCCTCGTTGGCAACATTGGGTCGGAGTTTGTCTACATGAACCGCGAGGACGGCTCGCACGCCATCGACGGCATGCTGCTCATCGACGACCTGCCCGTAGGCACGCTCACAGGCAGTCTGCTCACCGACAACACCCTTGACGCCATGCTCCACCTGGACCGCATGCCGCTCAGCATAGGCAACGGCTTCATTCCAGACCAGATAATAGGCTTCGAGGGATTTGCCGCCGGAGACCTTGCCATAAAGGGAAAGACATCGGCTCCAACTGTCAACGGCAACGTAACACTGACCAACGGATACCTGCTGAGCGAGCCTTACGGCCTGAGCATGCGCTTCCCCACCGACACCCTCAGCATCAACAACTCGCACATAACGCTCAACAACTTTAATCTCTATGCCTACAACGAGAACCCGCTCAAGGTGAACGGCGACATAGACTTTGCCAACCCGGAGCACACCTCGCTCAACCTCAGGATGACGGCCAGGAACCTGATGCTCATAAACTCTAAGCAGAAGAAAAAGTCGGTGGCCTACGGAAAGATGTTCGTCAACTTCGGTGCGCGCCTTGTCACTGAGAACGACTTGATGAGCATGAGGGGACGCCTCAGTGTGCTCGGCACCACCGACCTGAACTACATTCTGCTCGACTCGCCGCTCTCTACCGACAACCAGATGGACGAGCTGGTGAGCTTCGTTGACTTCAGCGACACAACGGCCGTGGCAACAGTCCTGAAGCCCGCCCCCGACGGCTTCGACATGGATCTCACGGTAAACGTGGACGACGGTGCCCACGTGCGCTGTGCCCTCAATGCCGACCAGACAAACTATGTGGACCTGATGGGCGGCGGCGAGCTGCGCCTCAGGATGGGCGGCGATGCCATGACCCTCAACGGCCGATACACCATCCAGAGCGGCAGCATGAAGTACAGCCTGCCCGTTATCCCGCTTAAGACGTTCTCAATACAGGAGGGCAGCTACGTGGAGTTCACCGGCGATGTCTTCAACCCCAGGCTCAACATCACCGCCACCGAGCGCACAAGAGCCACGGTGGGCCAGGACGACGGAGTGACGCGCACCGTGGCCTTCGACTGCGGAGTGGTGGTGACGCGAACCCTGGAGGACATGGGGCTGGAGTTCACCATAAGCGCGCCGGAGGACATGCAGCTGCAGAGCGAGCTATCAACGATGAGCCGCGAACAGAAGGGCAAACTGGCTGTCACCATGCTCACCACGGGTATGTACATGGCCGACGGCAACACCAGCGCCTTCTCAATGAACTCCGCACTGAGCAGCTTCCTGCAGAACGAGATAAACAACATAACCAGCGGGGCGCTGAAAACGGTGAACCTACAGGTGGGACTGGACAACTCTACCGATGCCTCCGGGCAGTCGCACACCGACTACAGCTTCAGCTTTGCCAAGCGCTTCTGGAACAACCGCCTCAACGTGCAGATTGGAGGAAAGGTGTCTACCGGGGCAGAGGCTCAGAACGGCCAGCAGCAGTCGTTCTTCGACAATGTCACCATGGAGTACCGCCTCTCGCCAAACAGCAACCAGTATGTCAAGCTGTACTACAACCAGAATGTCTACGACTGGCTCGACGGCTACACCGGCGAGTACGGCGCCGGATACATCTGGAGGCGCAAGCTAAACAGCCTGCTCGACATCTTCAAAGTCAAGTCCTCAACACCCACCATGCCCGCCCGTCCCACAGCACCAGCCTCCACCACTCCAGCCACAGCGCCCACCATACCCGCAGCACCCACTCTACCCACTCAGCCAAATGAAGCACCTTAGCCCCCTGATACTCCTCCTTCTGCTCACGGCCTGCAGCACCACTAACCACATACCCGATGACGACCAGCTCTTCACCGGCCTGACGAAGATTGCCTATACCGATGCCGACAAGAGCGACCACACCATTCAGACACAGGAGGAGGTGGAGGCAGCCCTTGCCACAGCCCCCAACGGTGCCCTCTTCGGCTCCAGCTACTACCGCTCGCCGCTGCCCATAGGCCTCTGGATATGGAACGCCACCCAGGACTCTGTAGGCAGGTTTGGCCAGTGGATAGGGCGCACCTTCGGCAAGGCTCCAGTGCTGATGAGCCAGGTGAACCCCGCCCTCCATGCCCAGGTGGCAAGGCAGGTGCTGCGCTCTAACGGCTACATGCACGGCGACGTGACCTACGCCGAGGTCGTAAAGCGCAACCCGAAGAAGGCTAAGGTGGCCTACACCGTGACTATGGACTCCCTGTTCCTCGTGGACACCATCAGCTACACCGGCTTCACGCCCGCCATGCAGCAACTCATTGACTCCACACGCAGCGAGGCCAGGATAAAGAGCGGCTCGCCGTTCAGCGTCAACCTGCTTGATGCAGAGCGCTCAAGGGTGAGCCAGCTGCTGCGCAACAACGGCTACTATTATTATCAGGCAGGCTACGCCTCCTACCTGGCCGACACCTTCGCCCTGCAAAACCGCGTACAGCTGCGCCTGCAGCTGGCCGACTCGCTGCCCAAGGAGGCTCTGCACCCATGGTATATAGGCAAGGTGAGCATGGTGATGAGGCGCTCCATGATGGAGAGGCCCGACAGCACCCTCGACCGCCGCTTCCTGAGCATAAGCTTCAACGGGAAGCATGCACCGATACGCCCGAGAGTAATACTGAGCAACATGAAGCTGAGGCCAAGGCAGCTCTTCAGCTATGCCAACTACCAGGAGTCAATGCAGAAAATCAACGCCACGGGAGTGTTCAGCAGCGCTGACCTACAGTTCACACCGCACGGCGGCGACACCCTCGACCTCACCCTGAACTGCATCTTCGACAAGCCCTACGACTTCTATATTGAGACAAACTTCACCAACCGCACCATAGGCCGCATGGGGCCGGAGGTGAGGGTGGGCCTCGTAAGGAGGAATGCCTTCCGCGGCGGCGAGAAGCTGGACATAAACCTGCACGGCAGCTACGAATGGCAGACGGGGGGCAACATGAGCACCTACCAGTATGGTGCCGACGTCTCGGTGGAATTTCCCCGCACCCTCATTCCACGCTTCAGTAGCCAGGAGACCAGAATGAGGCGCATGAGGGAGCGGATGCAACGGGGCCGCCGTCCGCGCACCTTCTTCACCCCGCCCACAACGGTGCTGAAAGTGTCGAGCGACGTGGTGAGGCGACCCGACTACTACAAGATGCACATAGTGAGCGGCGAGCTTACCTACCGCTGGGCCACGTCGGCACAGAGCCGCCACGAGCTGTCGCCGCTCACGGTGAAGTACCAGTTCATGAACAGCCACACGGAGCGCTTTGACAGCCTGATGCTCATCAACCCCTACCTGCAGACCACGATGGACAACTACTTCATTCCGAAGATGCGCTACACCTATTCCTATACCTCGCCCTCAGGCAAGCGCCACCCCCTGCGATGTGAGCTGACCGTGCAGCAGTCGGGCAACCTCACCGCGCTCTACGACGTGCTCATACAGGGCAACAAATGGAACCAGAAGGACAAGACGCTGTTCAAGAACCCCTACTCGCAGTTTGTCAAGGTTGAGGCCGACATCACCAAGACCTGGACTCTGAGTCCGGCCACACAGCTCGTGGGCCATGTCAGCATGGGCCTGCTGTGGAGCTATGGCAACAGCAGCAGCGCTCCCTTCAGCGAGCTGTTCTATGCCGGCGGCGCAAACAGCATCAGGGCCTTCGCCGTGCGCTCCATAGGCCCCGGAGCCTTCCCCGGACTGGGCGGCAACAACCAGTTCTCATACATCATGCAGAACGGCGACACAAAGCTCGTGGCAAACCTGGAGCTGCGCCACCGCCTCTTCGGCAGCCTCTACGGCGCGCTCTTCCTTGATGCCGGCAACGTGTGGAACTCGGAGGACTGGACCCTGAGCACCGACGATTTTGAAGGCATTGACGACGATGAGCTGACGAATGCCTTCATCAGCAACTGGAACAGCCTCTTCGGCAACAACCGCTTCCGCATGAAGAACTTCCTGCGCCAGGTGGCCACCGGAACGGGCATAGGCCTGCGCTACGACCTTGACTTCCTGGTGCTGCGACTCGACTGGGGCTTCGGCCTGCACCTGCCCTACGACACAGGCCACAGCGGCTACTTCAACATAGGGCGCTTCAGCGACATGCACACCCTGCACTTCGCCATCGGCTACCCCTTCTGACCCAGCATTTCCCTCGTCATGACAAAGAAGCTACATCCCATAATGCTTGCCGGCACAGGCAGCGACGTAGGCAAGAGCGTGCTGGCAACGGCCCTCTGCCGCATTTTCCTGCAGGACGGCTACACGCCAGCCCCCTTCAAGGCGCAGAACATGGCCCTCAACTCCTACGCCACGCCCGACGGCTTCGAGATAGGGCGCGCCCAGGCTGTCCAGGCCGAGGCGGCCGGAGTGCCCTGCCACACCGACATGAATCCCCTGCTGCTGAAGCCCCAGAGCGACCACACCAGCCAGGTGGTGCTCCACGGCCGCCCCATAGGCAACCGCGATGCCTACGACCTGTGGCGCAACCCCACCTCACCCACAACTTCCGCCTCCCCCACTCCACCCCTTGACTTCCGCCACGAAGTCTGCGCCGCCTTCGACCGCCTCTCCTCCCGCTATAACCCCATCGTCATGGAGGGTGCCGGCAGCATCAGCGAGCTGAACCTGCGCCACCGCGACCTGGTGAACATGCCCATGGCGCAGCATGCCAAGGCAAAGGTTGTCCTCGTGGCCGACATAGACCGCGGCGGAGTCTTTGCCAGCGCTTACGGAAGCATAGCCCTCCAGACAGAAGAGGACCGCCGCATCATCTGCGGCATCATTGTGAACAAGTTCAGGGGAGACCTGAGGCTCTTCGACGAGGGCAGGCGCATACTGGAGGATATTTGCCGCGTGCCGGTGCTCGGAGTGGTGCCTTTCTTCAAGGATATAAGCATCGAGGGCGAGGACTCGGTGGCCATAGACCAGCGCATGAGGAGCCAACAGACCGATGCCGGCGATGCCAAGAAGGTGAACATTGCCGTGGTGAAGCTGCCGCACCTGTCAAACTACACCGACTTCGATGCCATAGAGCACGACGCGCGCGTACATTTATATTATACCATAGCTGCCGAAGGGCTGAAAAAGGCCGACATCATCATCCGGCCCGGCACGAAATCCACCATCAGCGACCTGCAATGGCTGCGCCAGGGGCCGCTGGCCGAGGAGATTCTGAGGCAGCACCGCGAGGGCAAGACCGTGGTAGGCATCTGCGGCGGCTACCAGATGATGGGCTGCGAAGTGCTCGACCCCGACCATGTAGAGGGCACCGCCGAGCGCATGCCGGGCTTGGGACTGCTGCCGGTGAGCACCACCATGAGCGGGCAGAAGATTACCCGCCAGACCAGGTTCCGGCTTGCCGGAAGCGACGGCGAAGAGTTAACAATGAGCGGCTACGAGATACACATGGGCACCACACACCCTGTAAACGGCGCACCGCCCAAGCCCTTTGCCGTTCTCAACGACGGACGGCAGGACGGCTATGTGGCTTCTGCCCGGTGTTTCGGCACTTACCTGCACGGAGCTCTTGACAATGCTGCCGTTGCCCAGTTGCTGCTGGCACCTTTTGCCGACAGGGTGGGACAGCGCCCGCAGCACTTCGACTATCAGGCCTTCAAGCAGCAGCAGTACGACCGGCTGGCAGACCACGTGCGACGCCACATAGACATGGACCGCCTATACCAAATTCTTTCAACCGATGATTAAAGGACACGGCAATGACCAATACCGCTACGGAGAGAACACCATAAGGTATGACTTCTCGTCGAATATCTGCATGCATGCCCCTCACCACGACCTCATGCAGCACCTGGCCGACAAGGCCCACCTGCTGAGCTCATATCCTGAGCCTGAGGCATGGTCGCTGGAGAAGCTCCTTGCCGCGAACCACGGCATATCGCCCTCCTGCGTCATCGTGACAAGCGGAGCCACAGAGGCCATCTACCTCGTGGCACAGGCCTTCCGCATGGAGCGGCTCATACAGGCTCCGGCGTTCCAGGAATACGAGGATGCCTGCAGCATGTTCCCCGTCAGAGACCCGGAGCACAAGCTGATGTGGATTTGCAACCCCAACAACCCCATGGGGTGCCTGTACAGCAAGGACGATATCGAAAAGATGCTTGCGGACTACGACCTCGTGGTGGCCGACCAGTCATACGAGCACTACACCGATGCCGCCATCCTCACCCCGCGCCAGGCCGTTGCCATGAAGCGGGTGGTGCAGATTCACAGCATGACGAAGACCTACGGCGTGCCCGGTCTGCGCTTAGGCTATATCACTGCCGCCGCCTCGCTGTGCCGCCGGATAAGGCCGCTGCTGCGCCCATGGGCCGTAAGCTCATTAGCCATAGAGGCAGGCAAGTACCTGCTGGAGCACCCGGAGCTGGTTTGCAAGCCAGACCTGCAGGAGGCCCAGCGCCTGCGCACCATGCTTTTGGAGCTGGGACTTGAGGTAAGCCCCACCGCCACCAACTTCATGCTGTGCAAGCTGCCGGAAGGCCACACGGCGGCCAGGCTCAAGGACATTCTGGCCACCCGCCACGGCATGCTGATACGCGACGCCTCCAACTTCCGCTCCCTCTCCAAGCGCCACTTCCGCGTGGCCGCGCTTTCGCAACAGGCCAACAACGAACTCATTGAAGCCATAAGCACCACAGTGGGAGGCGGTTTCCCCGCCTCCACCAACATCAGCTTCCCTGCCTCCGTGGGAGGCGGTTTGCCCGCCTCCACCAAAAACACATAAACCCATAAATGCTTGAAATTCTTATACTTGGTACTGGCTGGAGCCTGCCTATAGCCCTGCTCATAGGGTGGATCCTGGACCTCCTGCTGGGCGACCCCCAATGGCTGCCCCACCCCGTGGTGGGATTCGGCCGGATGATAGCCTTCGGAGAGAAGCGCCTCAACCGCGGCCGCTACCGCCGCACCAAAGGCGCCATGCTGGCAGTAAGCCTCATAGCGTTGGTTTTTGCCGCAACTCTACTCATCACTTTCCTCTTCTCAACCCTCAACCCTCCGCTCTCAACCCTCAATTCTCTATTCTCAATTCTCATCGTCTTCTTCTGCCTTGCGGGCACCACGCTTATCCGCGAGGTCAAGGCCGTGTTCATGGCTGTCGACCGCTCGTTAGACGAGGGGCGCCGCCAGGTGGCCCGCATAGTGGGGCGCGACACCACCGAGCTGTCGGCACAGGAGGTGCGCACGGCAGCCCTTGAGACCTTGGCTGAGAACCTCAGCGACGGAGTCATAGCCCCTCTCTTCTGGCTGGCCCTGCTCGGCACGCCCGGCATGCTGACCTACAAGATGATAAACACGCTTGACTCCATGATTGGCTACCGCACCGAGCGCTACCGCCGCTTCGGCACCTGGGCTGCCCGCATAGACGATGCGGCAAACTACATACCGGCCCGTCTCACAGCCCTGCTCATGGCAGCTGCAAGTCTCTCTCTCACCTCTCTCCGCTTCTCGCTGAAGTATGGCCGCAACCACGCCAGCCCAAACAGCGGATGGCCGGAGGCTGCCCTGGCCGGAATCCTTGACTGCCGCTTCGGCGGTCCCCACTACTACTTCGGCCAGCTCTTCGACAAGCCCTACATAGGCACCAACGACCGCCCCCTCACCACCGCCGACATGCGAACGGCCGTGTCCGTGAACCGCAAGGCCGAGATTATCATGGTTGCGCTTACCGCCGCCCTGCTAATCTGCGCCGCAGTCTTGCACCTCTTGCACCTATAGGACATATTTGTGTTGCACCTCTTGCACCTCTTGCACCTCTTGAACCTCTTGAACCTATAGGACATATTTGTGTTGCACCTCTTGCACCTCTTGCACCTCTTGCACCTCTTGCACCTGACTGCTACTGGCGTGGAGGCTCCCCACAGTTCTGCGGAGCCTCCCCACGATGCTGCGGAGCCTCCCCACGAGATTATAGTAACAGGCCAAGGTGCAACAGGTGCAAGAGGTGCAAGAGGTGCAAGTGACCTCCACCCTCATACAATGTCTGGTAAAATCATCCGTCGTGGCGGTCTTTACAAATAGGAAAGGACGTAGCGCGGTGATTGGAAGTAGAGGCCGGTGGCGGCATCAGACAATTTCTCGTAGATGGGCGAGGTATAGACACGGTCGATGGCTTCCTCCAGCGTGTAGCCCTGCTCCTCGGTAAGTATCTGAATCATGCGGGCGGTCACCTGCTCCTTCAGACGCTTGAATTCCTGTGCCGTTACGTTTGGCTGTGTCATAACTTCGTGAGTTTTGCAAGGGCGCGTTCAGTTCCAAAGTAATACTGAAACGTGACTCCCTTCATGTATTTCAGATTCTGCAGGAACTGGTCGAGCGTTATGTCGCCAGCCTCGTACTTTCCTATCTGCACCCCCACGCGGTCGTTGGCGATGGGGCCATAGACGATGTCGTAGTCGTGGGCGGGAGCGTCGTG
>JAFTAR010000049.1 GCA_017455495.1 Prevotella sp. | reverse complement strand
TTCACCAGCTGCAGTTCGAGGAAGCTGCCGAGCTGGCCTACTTCGGAGCAAAGATTCTGCACCCCACCTGCGTCCAGCCCGCAAAATATGCCGGAAGACCCGTGAGGCTGCTCAACACCATGCAGCCCGACGCTGAGGGCACCACCATCTCCAACCAGACGGAGTATGGCAAGATAAAGGCTGTGGCTGCCAAGGACAACATCACCGCCATCAAGATAAAGTCGAGCCGCATGCTGCTGGCTACAGGATTCCTGCGCAAGGTGTTCGAGATTTTCGAGAGCTACCAGACCCCCATCGACATGGTGTGCACCAGCGAGGTGGGCGTATCAATGTCAATAGACAACAGCTCACACCTGGGCGAGATCATGGACGAGCTGAAGAAGTACGGCACAGTGACGGTAGACACCGGCATGTGCATCATCTGCGTCGTCGGCGACCTTGACTGGTCGAACATTGGCTTCGAGACCCGCGTCATGGATGCCATGAAGGATGTCCCCGTGCGCATGATAAGTTACGGAGGCAGCAACTATAACATCTCGTTCCTCATTCGCGAGGAAGACAAGAAGCGCGCTCTTCAGAGCCTTAGCGACCACCTCTTCCCAAACACCGCAACCCAGGGAGCATAGTATGAAAGGAACATTCCCTACTGACATATTCCAATCGCTGCGCACGCCCTTCTACTACTACGATGCCGACCTGCTGCGCCAGACTCTTGGCGCCATCAACCGGGAAGTGAGCAAGCACGAGGGCTATGTGGTGCACTATGCTGTAAAGGCCAATGTCAACCCGGGCCTCCTGCGCATCATAAGGCAGGCTGGCTTCGGGGCTGACTGCGTAAGCGGCGGAGAGGTGGAACGATGCATCCAGGCTGGCTTCCCAAGCTCGAAGATTGTGTTCGCCGGTGTCGGCAAGAGCGACTGGGAGATAAACCTCGCCCTTGACAACGACATTTTCTGCTTCAACGTGGAGAGCATACCCGAGCTTGAGGTAATCAACAGCCTGGCGGCTGCCAAGGGCAAGACGGCGCGGGTGGCTTTCAGGCTCAACCCTAACATAGGTGCCCACACCCATGCCAACATTACCACAGGCATGGCGGAGAACAAGTTTGGCATTGCCATGAACGACATGGAAACGGTTATTGCCAAAGCCGCCGCAATGGAGAACATCAAGTTTGTGGGCCTGCACTTCCATATAGGCTCGCAGATTCTGGACATGGGCGACTTCCAGGCACTCTGCAACCGCACAAACGACTTGCAGGCGCAGCTGGACCGGCTCCATATCAGCGTGGAGCATATAAACGTTGGCGGAGGCCTGGGCGTGGACTATCAGCACCCCAACCGAGTGCCCATACCCGACTTCAAGAGCTACTTCAACACCTACGCCCGCCAGCTGAAGCTGCGCCCGGGCCAGACTCTCCACTTCGAACTGGGCCGGGCCATAGTGGCACAGTGCGGCACTCTTATCGCGCGTACATTATATATAAAAGAGGGGGCCGTGAAGAAATTCTGCATCGTAGACGCAGGCTTCACCGACCTCATCCGCCCCGCTCTCTATCAGGCTTACCACAAGATAGAGAACATTAGCAGCGACGAACCTGCTGAGGCTTACGACGTGGTAGGCCCCATCTGCGAGTCGACCGACGTCTTTGCCAAGCAGACCGACTTGAACCGCTGCCACCGCGGAGACCTGATAGCCATACGCTCTGCCGGAGCCTACGGCGAGATAATGGCATCGCAATACAACTGCCGCCGACTGCCAAAGGGATATGTCAGCGATGACTTGTATCCCGGCTTCACCGATACCAACAGCTAACCCCTCTCAACAATGATGACTATCCTGCATGTCTACTCACCCGACGATGCCCTGTCTGCCGCATATATTGATATGCTGACAGCAGCTACCGGCGACAAAGCGCTAATGCTGCGGGCCAGCACGGCTCCAGGCATAGCCGGCATCATGCAGGAGAAAAAGCCAGACATACTGCATCTGCACGGCAACCCTAAGCTGAAGCTGCCCCAGGACTGCCGCTTGGTGATAACGCCCCACGGCGAACAGCCCGGCATGCTGCAGACGGCTTATACTGTGGTAGCCCGCAGCGACATGGAGGGGCAAGCGCTGAAGGAGCGCCATGCAAGGGTGGAAACGGTTCGCAACCCACTGATAACACGCACCATAATGCCAGAGGAGTGCTCCAAGCAGATGATGACTATCTACCAGCGGGTAATGGACTCCAACGTCGTTCAGCTTATGGACCAGAACACTCTTACGGCCCTTGATGCCATGATGGTTCTCGCCGTGACGGGCGACAGGCGATGGCTGCCAAAGGTTTTTTCCTCTGCCTACAAGCTTTCTGATTCCGACATGCGGAAAATAATCATCTACTCGCGCTTGGAGGGAATCACGGACTACACCCGTAGCGGAGCCGAACTGCTGGCACTTAAGCTTCCTGCGCTGCCCGAAATATCCAGCTACCTGCCTTCCGGATACAAAACACCGAAGCCAGGCGACACGGGCGACATCACAGCAATCCTTGCCGACATAAGGAGCAACGGCCTGTCCATGCTCCGACTCGTTGAGACTGCCAAAGCCCTGCGCAGCGACAGCCTTGACGAAGAACAGCTGCTGGCACAGGCAAGCAGGCAGCAACTCACTCCCCTGCTTGAGGCCGTTCTGCAGCTATTGACAGAACACAGCCTCATAACGGAGGGCTTCATGCCGTGCCAGCCATCAGACAACTCCCTGGCAAAACAGATGCGCAACAACCTGAAGAACCGCCAGTCGCCTTTCTTCACAACCACTAACAACTAAGAATATATATACATGCCTGCCAAGAATAATACCCCGATAGACCACACCTACGCACACCTTCAGCCTCAGGCCCTCGACGTGGAGCGTGCCGTGATAGGCGCCCTGCTCATTGACAAGGATGCCTACTCGGTGGTGTGCGAAATGCTCTACCCTGACAGCTTCTACGAGCCGCGCAACAAGGCCATCTACGCCGCCATCCAGGAGCTGGCCATGAACGAGAGGCCCGTTGACGTGCTCACCGTTACCGACCAGCTGGCGCGCAGCGGAAAGCTGGAAGAGGCCGGAGGGCCTGCCTTCATAGCCGAGATTTCAAGCCGCGTGGCCACCAGCGCCAACATTGACTACCACGCCCGCATCGTGGCACAGAAGTTCCTTGCCCGCCAGCTCATACAGTTTGCAAGCGACGTGGAGACGAAGGCCTTCGACGAAACCATTGACGTAGACGAGCTGATGCAGCATGCCGAGGGTGCCCTTTTCGAGCTGTCTCAGAAGAACATGAAGAAGGACTACACCCAGATTGACCCCGTCATAAAGAATGCCCTCGACGTGCTCAACAACGCCGCCCAGAACAAGGGCGGACTCACCGGCGTGCCTACAGGATACCACAAGCTCGACGAGATAACAAGCGGATGGCAGGCCAGCGACCTGGTCATCATTGCCGGGCGCCCTGCCATGGGTAAGACCTCGTTTGCCCTCTCAATGGCAAAGAACATCGCCGCCGACTACCAGCAGCCCATGGCCTTCTTCTCGCTTGAGATGTCAAACGTGCAGCTGGTGAACCGCCTCATCTCAAACGTATGCGAGATACAAGGCTCGAAAATACTGAACGGACAGATGCAGCCCGACGAGTGGGACCGCCTGGACAAGCGCATCAACTCGCTAATGGGAGCACCGCTCTATGTTGACGACACGCCTGGCCTGTCTGTCTTCGAACTGCGCACAAAGGCAAGGCGGCTGGTTCGCGAGAAGGGCGTGAAAATAATCATGATTGACTACCTGCAGCTGATGAATGCCAACGGAATGCGGTTCTCCAGCCGCCAGGAAGAGGTGAGCACCATTAGCCGCTCGCTGAAAGGACTGGCAAAGGAGCTCAACATTCCTATCCTGGCACTTAGCCAGCTGAACCGCGGAGTGGAAAGCCGCGAGGGCCTGGAGGGAAAGCGCCCTCAGCTGAGCGACCTGCGCGAGTCGGGAGCCATAGAGCAGGATGCCGACATGGTGCTCTTCGTCCACAGGCCGGAATACTACCACATCTATCAAGACGAGAGCGGACGCGACCTGCACGGCATGGCTCAGATTATCATTGCCAAGCACCGTAAGGGTGCCACGGGCGACGTGTTGCTGAATTTCCGTGGAGAGTTCACCCGCTTTGAGAATCCTGAGGACGGCAGACTGGGAAACAGCAAGCCGCAGTCAATAGGCGGCGAAATACTTGGCTCGAAGATAAACGGTGAAAGCCATAATGACATGCCTGCCGGAGACTTCGGCCCCTTCCCGCCCGACGACATCATTCCGCCTATGCCAGGCGACGGACCTGTTCCTTTCTAAGGAGTTAAAGGAGTTAATGACGTTAGATTTTGCCATGCATATAAAGCCACAAATAATAGCCATCACACTGCTGCTGCTGTTCACAGCCTCTTCACAAGCCCAGCGCCGTAACCGGCATGCACAGCAGAGGCAGACAATAGAAGAACCGGTGGAAGACCCGCGCATCACCCAGATGCTGGCCTCCACCCAGCAGGTTGTCTTCATAGACAGCCTCGTAGTAAGCGCCTCAGACTTCATGTCGCATATTCCGCTCTCACAACACATAGGAAGGCTCACACAGAACGCAGGACTTGGCACCTTCACCAACGAGATGGGCGACCACAGGCTGATAACCACTGCCGACAGCACCCTGATGAGCGCTGACTTCATTGCCAACCGATGGACAGAGGCCACGCCGCTCGCCGGCATCGGCTCATATCCGGCTGTCAACCCCTTCCTCATGCCCGACGGCATTACGCTCTACTTTGCCCAGAAAAGCCCTTCAAGCATAGGCGGCTACGACATCTTCGTAACCCGCTACAGCATTGAGGACGGCTCGTTCCTGCGCCCGGAAAACATAGGCATGCCCTTTGCCTCTGAGGCCAACGACCTGTTCTACGCCATCGACGAGTTCAACCAGCTGGGCTACTTCGTCACCGACAGGCGCCAGCCCGAAGGCAAGGTTTGCATCTACACCTTCATACCTCAGGCCACCAGGCGCAACTACCGCTCAGAGGCTTATTCCGACAGCCAGATACGCTCGCTTGCCGCCATAAACAGCATAGCCGACACCTGGACCGACCAGCAGCCCTTACAGGAGGCCCTTGCACGGCTTAGCGCAGCGAGGAATGCCACCGCCGGCAACACCGCAACAGGGCAGACGGCGGCACAGACCGAGCTTGACAGCCTGCGCCATCAGGCCGCTGTCATCCAAAAGGCACTAACCCTCACACGCAACTATTACGCCACAGCCTCAGAGGCTGAACGCATGCGTCTGCACGACCAGATTCTTGACGCCGAGCAACAGCTGGAACAGCTGCAGACAGAAATAAGAAGAAGAGAAAAGCAGATACCTTAAATCTCAAACCTCAAACCTCAAATCTCAAATCTTTATGGAAAAGACATTTGCACCTTCAGAACTTATCATCAATGAGGACGGCTCCTGCTTCCACCTACACCTGAAGCCCGAGCACCTTGCCGACAAGGTAATCCTCGTGGGCGACCCAGCCCGGGTGAACACCGTGGCAGCCCACTTCGACAGCCGCGAGAACGAAGTACAGAGCCGCGAGTTCCACACCATCACCGGCACCTACAAGGGCAAGCGCATCACCTGCCAGAGCCACGGCATTGGCTGCGACAACATCGACATCGTGATGAACGAGCTGGACACCCTGGCAAACATTGACTACTCCACCCGCACGGAGAAGCCTGAGCACCGCACGCTGACCTGCGTCCGCATTGGCACCTGCGGCGGCCTGCAGCCCTTCACTCCCACCGGCTGCTTCGTGGCCAGCGTGAAGAGCATAGGCTTCGACGGACTGCTCAACTACTATGCCGGGCGCAACGACGTGTGCGACCTGCCCTTGGAAGAGGCATTCAAAGAGCACATGCAGTGGGACCCCATAAAGGGCGCACCTTACGTCTCCATAGCAGACAAGGACCTCATAGAGCAGATAGCCCAGGACGACATGGTGCGCGGATACACCATCTCGTGCGGCGGATTCTACGGCCCGCAGGGACGCGAGCTGCGTGCACCCATTGCCGACCCAAGGCAGAACGAGAAAGTGGAGGCCTTCGAATACGACGGCATGCGCATCTGCAACTTCGAGATGGAGTCGTCGGCCCTCGCCGGACTGGCCTCCCTTCTGGGCCACCGCGCCATGACCTGCTGCATGGTCATTGCCAACCGCTATGCCAAGGAGATGAACACCGAGTACAAGAACTCCATCGACACCCTCATTACCAAGGTTCTCGACCGCATCTAAGTCCCGTATGTTGCGATTTTATCGCAACAAAACTATCAAATAACAACAGTATGACATCCTTCGAGAGCGACTACAACAACGGAGCACACCCTGCTGTGCTCCGTCGCCTCATTGAGACAAACCTGGAAGGCAGCCAGTCCTATGGCTTCGACTCTTGGAGCGAGCAAGCCCGCGAGAAGATCAGAATGGCCACCAACTGCCCCGAGGCCGACATATTCTTCCTCGTGGGAGGCACCCAGGCAAACGCCACCGTCATTGATGCGCTGCTACCATCCTATGGCGCTGTCATTGCTGTAGAGACGGCTCACATCAACGTGCATGAGTCGGGCGCCGTAGAGGCTAATGGCCATAAGGTTATCGCCTTGCCGTCGACAGAAGGCCGTATGCTGCCCTCCGAGCTGCGCCGTTACTTGGAGCGCTTCTTCGCCGATCCCACATGGGAGCACATGGCCGTGCCAGCCATGGTCTACATCACCTTCCCTACAGAGCTGGGCACGCTCTATCAAGCTTCCGATATAGAGCAGATTTACGCCCTCTGCCAGCAGTACAACATGGCCTTGTTCATTGACGGCGCCCGTCTTGGCTACGGGCTGATTTCGGCTGAATGCAACTTCGACCTACCGTGGCTGGCCCGTCACTGCGATGCTTTCTACATCGGTGGAACGAAGGTGGGCGCTTTGTGCGGCGAGGCCGTGGTCTTCCCCAGGGGAAACGCACCCCGCGGCTTCTTCACGATGGTGAAGCGCCACGGCGCATTGCTGGCCAAGAGCCGTCTGGCGGGCGTGCAGTTTGATGCGCTCTTCACTCCACTCCCCGAAGACAATGAGTTGCTCTACTTCAGCATCTCACGTCATGCCATCAGCATGGCCATGCGCCTGCGCCATCTCTTCATCAATGCAGGCTTTAAGATGAAAGACTCGCCCACCAACCAGCAGTTTGTCGAGCTGAGCAAGACACAGATGGAGAAGTTGCAGCAGCACGTAGCCTTCGAGACATGGGAACCCGTCAATGACAACCTTACGCTCTGCCGCTTCGTAACCAGCTGGGCCACTACCGATGCTGATTTGAATACTCTTGAAGCTGCTTTAGAATCGCTGACAGAATGAACACGCTTGCCTCAGTTCAAGACACTATCTGCGCTCTATCCACCGCGCCTGGCGGAGCCATTGGCATAATCCGCGTCAGTGGCCCCGCCGCCCTTTCCGCTGCCTCTGCCATCTGCTCTGTTCGCTGCGACTCTGCAGCAGCAAACACCATACACTACACCCACATCACCGACGGCTCTGAGGTCATTGACGAAGCGATGGTAAGCATATTCCGCTCGCCTCACAGCTACACCGGCGAAGACTCGGTGGAGTTCTCCTGCCACGGCTCGCGCTATATTCTTAACAAGGTATTGGAGCTACTCGTAAGGAACGGCTGCCGCATGGCCCGCCCCGGCGAGTTCACCCAGCGGGCCTACCTCAACGGAAAGATGGACCTCGCGCAGGCCGAGGCCGTAGCCGACCTCATCGCCTCTACCAACCAGGCCTCCCACCACCTCGCCATGAGCCAGCTTAGGGGCGGCATCACTACCGAGCTGTCACGCCTTCGCGACCACCTGCTCCGCCTTACATCGCTACTTGAGCTTGAGCTTGACTTCTCCGACCACGAAGACCTGGAGTTTGCCAGCCGCACTGAGCTGCTGCAACTGGCACAGACCATAGACACACACATTGCCCGCCTCTGCGCAAGCTTCGAAACGGGCAACGCCCTGAAGAACGGCATACCCGTGGCCATAGTCGGTGCACCCAACGTGGGCAAGTCCACGCTGCTCAACGCCCTGCTTGGCGAGGAGCGAGCCATAGTCAGCGACATACAGGGCACCACGCGCGACGCCATTGAGGACACCATCGACATCGGCGGCGTCACCTTCCGCTTCATTGACACTGCCGGCATTCGCCACACCGCCGACGCCATAGAGCAGATGGGCATAGAGCGCTCCGTAGCCGCCGCCAGAAAGGCCCGCATCATCATCATGATGACAGAGCCGGGAGTGGCCTACCCCGACATCCCTGTCATGGACCACCAGACCGTAATACGCATTGAGAACAAGACCCCTGCCTTCCAAGCCAAATCCGGCATAGGCCTTGACGGCCTCAGGCAGCAGCTCATGGCCGCCATCCCATCAGTATCAGACTCCGACATCATAGTCACCAGCGCCCGCCACCACGAGGCTCTTCTTCGTGCCCGCCAGAGCCTGTGCCGCGTCATTGACGGCCTCAACGACGGCCTCAGCGGCGACCTGCTTAGCGAAGACCTCCGCCAGACCCTTGACATCCTTGCCGAAATAACCGGCGGCCAGATTACTCCACAGGAAACCCTCAACAACATCTTCTCCCATTTCTGCGTGGGCAAGTAGCCGGAACACACAGGCCCTCTTCTGCTTCCAGTTTACATGACACCTTTCTTGTAAGTTTTGAAAAAAAGGCAGCCCCTTTTTGGAAAAAGGCAGTGGGTTTTTGGAAAAAGGCAGCCCCTTTTGCGGAAAAAGGACTGCCTTTTCAGGATTAGGCTCGCATGTGAGCGCAGAAGTGACGAGTGACGATGATTATATAGACTTCCCTTTTGGAAAATAAAAAATACCTCTATATTTTTTTATTTTTTTTTTGTGGAAGTTATAATGCCCATCGTCACTCGTCACTTTTAGAACGGCAGCTTGGGCTCAATTTCTTTTGTAACCATCTGTGCTGCAAGCCGTTCGCCCTCATGCTTCAGCTCGTCGGCCATGATGCGCTTTACAAAATAGACGTTGCCTTTGCTTGAATTTTTGGCCGAAAAGCCAAGTTTTTTCATCAAAGCGTTCACTTTTTTGGGTGTATAGTCGCGATTTGGGCCGGTGCGTGCCGTTAGCCAGCTTATAATTTCGCCGGAAATTACCGCCTGAGCCTGTTCGCTGGGGTTTGGATGGCGTAAAACGGTGGGCAGAATGGCCGTGCAGATGTCTTCAGCAACGTATTTCCAGTTGATTTCCTTCAGCTTTGCCATCATTTCTGGCTTTATTCGTGTAGAAAAGCGGCGCGGAGTAATTTCACCGCTTACTCGCAAATCATCCTGGCCATATTGTTGAGCGAGAGGCACTGGCCGCGGCTGATGGTGAGGCGCTCGTTATGGTGCTCCCATGGGGCAAGAAGCAACAGCTGACCGCGGGCGCAGGCTTCCATGCGCTGTCCGCCGGGCTTGGCAAGGTCGGTGAAGCCGTTCTCCTGAAGGATGATGAGGGGCAGGCCCTCGTCGAAGGCGGCACGCATCACGGCCTTCTCTCCCTTCGAGATGCTGGGAGACACAAGGACGGCGCCGCTGTGGGCCTGAGTGAGGCATTCTTTCACCTTGGCGCCTATCTGCTGCTCGTTTAGGCTGCGCGAGCACTGCACCTGCAAGCGCATGGGGCGGTCAAGGAGAAAGCGGTTGCCAATGGCCGAGAACTGCAGCCCCTTCACCATGAGGCCGCGCTGCACACGGAACAGGTCGGGGTGCTCGCGCTTCATCAGCAGCCGGCGCGGGTTGTCGTGAAGGTAGTCAAGCCAGCGCTGCAGCTGTCCCTGGCGCAACAGCAGTTTGTCGTTGTAGCCGCGGGCAAAGAGCAGGCCGTGGATGCGGTCCTCGCCGTGCCTCTCCCTTCGCTGTCCTGTTTGTTGCTGTCCCGTTTGTTGCGACTGAGTCGCAACATACTGAACGGAGGGGAAGAGGGCACGGTAGTGGCGGTTGCAGCCAGTCTTGAAACCACGGATTACGCGGCCGAGGTCTTTCTCCATCTGCTCCTTCACAAAGAGAATGCCGTGCAGGTGGTCGGGCATCATCTGGAGGGCCACAATCTCAATCTGAGGATAATAGCCGGGTATGCCCCACCATTCGTCGCTCACCAGCTGCCCAAGCTCACTGAGCTCTGTTCGCGGAACATCGTCGCTGTGGGCATCGGCCTCGCTATTACCTGCCACTTTCCCGAAGAGCGGCTCACGGCCCTCGGTCACCATCGTCACCATGTACATCATACGCCCTGTGTAGTCATGACCCACGCAGCGCCGCTGCATCGACGGTTTCTTCTCGCCTGCAAAGGCTTTCTGGCTCTCATATACTTCGCGCTTCATACACATAAATAAAATATCTGCAAAATTACGAAAAATCCCCGCAACTCCCAAAGGAATTACGAGGATTCTTCTGATGAGGCGTTGTAGGCGCTGATTAATTAATCTGGTCCCAGTAGTCTGTCAAGACTGTTCCCAGCGCAGCCCTTATCTTCTTATCGTCATCATCGTCCTTGTCTTCACGCAAGATGATATTCTCGAAATCTTTGTCTACGATGTATCTGTAATCGCCAATGGCTAAGTTTCCACCCCTCGTCTTACATCTGAAACGATGTGACACTTCCCAACCAATCACTTGAGTGGTATCGCATTGAAGCAAAGAATCTCTCATCGTGCCAGCCAATGACTTACATGTTCTCCCTATTTCCAAAGCTTTTTCGAGATGTTCCATATACTCGTTCCTGTATTCATAGTATCTTCTGTCTGAATAGGATGAAGAATAGGCTGTAGGTGGCCCCCAGATGTTCATGTGATTCTCTGCCTCCTTTGATTTTTCTATATGCTCCATTGACTGGTCCATGCTATAGGCCAATACTGCACCTAACCTCCAGAAAGCTGTATCGTTGTATAAATTCAGCTTAGCTTCTCTTATTGTGGTTTCAATGGGCTGATAGCTTTCAAAGTCATAAAGCGTCTTGAATAGTTCTTTTCTGATAAGTTCATCAGCCTTTTCTTCTTTTGACTGGCAACCGGCCAGTAGTAGTGCTGCCACTATAGGCAGCATTGTCATTAATAGCGAAAATGTTTTCTTCTTCATAGTTTGTTCGTTTTAAATTGGAATTATAAAGCAAAAATAATAAACGTGAGCAATTACTTCGCTTACGTTCTTTCTGGTATCGCCAAACACCAATGACTGCTTAAACGAGTAAAGGCCCACGCCATCAGGCGTGAACCGTCAACTTTACCCTTGCAGTCCTTTGAATATTGGCGATTTCGAAAGAACAAGAATCAAAGCGGACGCTTCAACGTATACGTCTGTTTTAAAGTTTATCTCAGTCCATCATGCACTACGGTTTTTAAGGGGTTATACAATTATTAGCTCAGTTCTTCAATGAACTGGGCTATTTGGCTCTTCAATAAGGGAAGGTCGTTGGTGTAGGTGTCCCAAACTAATTGCTTCTCTCATAGATAACCTTCATGTCGCGACTGGCAGTACTTTGTGCTGCGGGGCGGAGAG
>JAFTAR010000048.1 GCA_017455495.1 Prevotella sp. | reverse complement strand
GGTGAAGAAGTTCGCGCCCAACGGATTCCCCGTCGGGTCCACGGACGACTACCGCAAGACCTACAACGAGGCCGTGCGCCAGGCTGCCTACGATGCCGGCAAGCGCCGCATGGTGCCCATCTTCCTCACCACAGCCACCACGGCGGTCGGAGTGGTGCCCATGATTATAGCCCAAAGCTCGTTCTGGATGCCGGTGGGCGTCACCATCTTCGCCGGAGGCATTGGCTCGCTCGTCATGGTTGTCACCATGCTGCCCGTGGTTTATTGGAAAGTTAACTTGAAGTAAAAGCCCACCCCCAACCCCTCCCAAAGTGAGGGGCTAAAGATAGACAAAGCAATGAAGAAGATAATAGTATATATTTCGCTGTTTTTTACCATTCCTGCGTTTACCCAGGTAACTGCCCCCTTCCCAGACAGGGAGGGGCAGGGGGAGGGTCTGCAGGGCTTTTTCACCCTCCAGCAGCTTAAGGACTCCGCCCTCCAGCACAACCTTGCCGTGCGCACAGCCGAGCACAACATAGAGGCGGCCCGCCAGCAGCGGCGCGAAGCCTTCACCAACTTTTTCCCCAACGTCAGCGCCACAGCCCTCACCTTCAACGCCAACAGAGGCATGGCAAAGATGAATATCGACCCGCAGGAGTTCATTCCGTCGTCCTTTGCAGCCTCTCTGTCAACGCTTCTGCCGGCCGAGATGCTGGCAGGCCTGGCTTCGCCCATCAGCATGTCAATGATGAAGAGCGGCACCATAGCCAGCGTCATGGCCATGCAACCCGTCTTTGCCGGAGGACAGATAGTGAACGGCAACAAGCTGGCTCGCGTGGGCGAGGACGTGTCGCAGTTACAGCTGCAGCTGGCACGCCAGAAGGTGGAGCACCAGACGGAGCAGTACTATTGGCAGCTGGTCACCTTGCAGGAGAAGATGAACACCCTGGACAGAGTAGACTCCCTGCTGGCAAATATATATAATAATGTGGAGGTGGCCGTTCGCGCCGGAGTGGCCCTGCGCAACGACCTGCTGCAGGTGCAGCTGCGCCAGAACGACATGGCCTCGCAGCGCCTCAAGCTACAGAACGGCATCAGCATCGTGAAGCAAGTCTTGGGGCAGTATGCCAACCTCACCCCCAACTCCATTGGAGAGGGGAGTAACTACTCTTTCAACATTGTAATGCCAGACTTCAGCCAGCAGGACTATATACTCCCCTCTCCAACGGGAGAGGGGTCGGGGGTGAGGCTTCTCCCTGAATACCAGCTCCTGGAGAAGCAGGTTGAGGCCGCCACCCTGCAGCGCCGCATGACGGTGGGCCAGAACATGCCCACCGTGGCCGTCGGTGCCGGCTATAACTACCACAACCTGCTCGACAACGACCGCACCTTCGCCATGCTCTTCGCCACCGTCAGCGTGCCTATAAGCCAGTGGTGGGGCGGCTCGCATGCCATTCGTCGCAGCACCATTGAGGTAAAGAAGGCCGAGGAGCAGCTTGCCGACAACGCGCAGCTCCTCACCATACGCATGCAGCAGACCGCCAACTCCGTGGAGGAGGCCCGCCAGCAATGGCTGCTGGCACAGCAGTCCGTGGAACAGGCCGACGAGAACCTGAGGCTGCACACCAACCAGTATCAGGCAGGAACCACCACTATGAGCGACCTGCTTGAGGCACAGCTACTGATGCAGCAGGCCCACGACAAACAGACCGAAGCCTACGCAAACCTGCAGGTGGCTCTGCTCGAATACAGGCAGGCAAGAGGAATGTAGTTGACATCACATAATATGGAGTTTAACTCCTTAATATAAGCTATGGTTCTGAATTATATCTGGATAGCGTTTTTCCTTGTGGCCTTTGTCATTGCCACGGTAAAGCTTGTGTTCATGGGCGATACGGGCGTGTTTCCCGCTATGATGGACTCCACGTTCGCACAGTCGAAGACGGCCTTCGAGCTGGCTTTGGGCCTCACCGGTGTGCTCTCACTCTGGCTTGGCATAATGAAGATTGGCGAGAAGGGGGGCGTGGTAAACGCTATGGCGCGCCTGCTAAGCCCCGTGTTCCAGAGGCTTTTCCCCGACATTCCCAAGGGCCACCCCGTTACGGGCAGCATCTTCATGAATCTCTCTGCCAACATGCTTGGCCTTGACAATGCCGCCACGCCTATGGGCCTTAAGGCCATGGAGCAGCTGCAGGAGCTGAACCAGAAGAAGGACACCGCCACCAACCCCATGATAATGTTCCTGGTGCTGAACACCAGCGGACTGACGCTGATACCCATCAGCATCATGGTATACCGCGCCACGCCTATCCTGTTCAATGGCACCAAGGTGGCGGCCGCCCAGCCCACCGACGTCTTCATCCCCATACTCCTTGCCACCTTCTTCAGCACCCTGATGGGAATCATCGTCACCTCGCTCTACCAGCGCATCAACCTGCTCAACCGCACCCTGCTGCTCACCCTGGGCGGCCTGTGCGCCGTGGTGGCTGCCATAATGTGGGGCTTCAGCCGCCTGGATGCAGAGCTGATGAACACGGTGAGCCTCTCGGCCTCCAACGTGCTGCTGATGACGGTCATCGTGGCATTCATCTTGGCTGGAGTGAGGAAGAAGATCAACGTCTACGATGCCTTCATAGAGGGAGCCAAGGAGGGCTTCACCACTGCCGTGCGCATCATTCCCTACCTTGTGGCCATACTGGTAGGCATTGGCGTGTTCCGTGCCTCGGGGGCCATGGACTGGATTATCGACGGCATAGGCTGGTTAGTGGCAGCAATGGGCATCAACACCGACTTTGTCGGTGCCCTGCCCACGGCCCTGATGAAGCCCCTCAGCGGCAGCGGCGCCCGCGGCATGATGGTGGATGCCATGAGCACCTACGGCCCCGACTCGTTCATTGGCCGCCTGTCGTGCATGTTCCAGGGGGCCACCGACACCACGTTCTACATCCTTGCCGTCTACTTCGGCTCCGTCGGCATACGCCACACGCGCCACGCCGTTACCTGCGGCCTGCTGGCCGACCTGGCCGGCATACTGGCGGCCATCTTCATAGCCTACCTATTTTTCCATTGAGATAACTAACTGAAGGAATACAAAAATGAAAGACAAGAGGAAAATGCTATTGGCAGCATCCATGATGCTGTTTGTCATGGTCTGCGCACAGCAGCCACTAAGCGTATACGACCTTAACAGGCCCTTTGGCTGGGCAGCTCAGCCTGGCTTCGAGGTTACCGGCGGCGAAGGCGGCGAGGAAGTCGTGGTGACGACAGAAGCCGAGCTGGACGCCGCTATTACCAAGAAAAGTGCCTCGGGAGAGAGGGATGTCCCGATGATTATCTATGTGAAGGGCGAGATAGAGTTCAAGCAGATGCATACATGGCACGTGAAGAACAAAACCATACTCGGCTTGCCTGGCTCGCGCATCTTCAGCAACGACCGCACGAAGAAGAACAGCGGCATAATGAAGTTCTCAAGCGGCAGCGGGGCTGACAGCGAGAACATTATCCTGCGAAACCTCACCATCCAGGGTGCCGGTGCCTATGATACCGACGGCGATGATGCCCTGCTCTTCCAGGGAGTGAAGCGCATCTGGGTGGACCACTGCACCATTGGCGACGGCGTGGACAGCAGCTTCGACTGCAACCATGAGTCAGACTATATCTGCGTAAGCTGGTGTCGCTTCATCTATAGAATTGAGCCTCTGGCAGGCGGCAGCGGCGGAGCCGACGACCATCGCTTCTGCAACACCTGGGGAGCCAGCGACAAAGCCACGGAGAGCGTGGGCCACCTGAACACCACTTTTGCCAACTGCTGGTGGGACCAGGGCTGCATGGAGCGCTGCCCAAGGGTGCGCTTCGGAAAGGTGCACATAGTAAACTGCTACTACACCAACACCGGCAACCACTACAGCATTGGCTATGGATACAAGTCAAACATTTACGCCGAGAAGTGCTGGTTTGCCGACGGCGTAGTCCTTGACAAGGACTATACCGATGCCAAGCACGGCTATCCCGACTACAACTACCAGCTAACGGGAAGCATGCAGGCTGGCACCAGTGTGGCCGACAAGAAGCAGGATGTAGGCGGCGCCGACTATTTCAATCCCGACGACTACTACAGCTACGAGGGCTTCGATGTAAGCCTGGTGCCCTCGGTTGTAGGCAACGGGCAGACCGGAGCCGGTGCAAACCTTATGGTAGAGGTAGGCCGGGGCGTTACGGGCTATGCCAACGGCACAACAGCCATTTCTACCCCGGCCTTTGATGCCGCCTCAAGTCAGTCTGCCTCTTTCTTCTCGCCATCCGGCATTCAGCAGACCACGCTTCACCCCGGCCTGAACATTGTCCGTCAGCAAATGGACGACGGCTCCCTCAGAACCATTAAGATAATAAGGTAACCCTACTTAGGGTGCCTTGTTGTAGACAGTAAGGAGGGTGTAAGAGGCATCGTTGCTGGTGGCTGCCTGAATCATGGTCTGCACCAGCTGCTGCATGTTGTTGAGGTAGGTGCCGTCATTGTGGTTGAAGTAGCCATGGTGCTCGTCGCCGCCGCCAACAGAGTTGTTGTCCCATATGCAAAGAGGCATGCCGTAGGTATGGGCAGCACGACACACATACTCCAAATAGTAGTTGCGGAAGAGGTTTGAGCGGTCGTTCGTGTGCATGACGCAGCCATACTCACCTATGTAGACGGGGATGTTGTTGACGACAAACTTATTATACAGGCTTGTGAAGGTCCTTGTCACGAAGTCCTCGTTGCTGCCCTCCTCAAACTTGCCGACAGCCGCCGTGTGGCCCCACTCAGACTTGCCGTAGGTGCCCTCCGGCGTTAAGGTGAAGTTGCTCGGGTCGTAGAAGTGCACGCTCACCATGATGCGGTTGGCAGGGTCGGAAGGCAGGGTGAAATCATCGGCAACGACGAAGGTGGGACTGGAGGCATAGCCCGGCACACCTATCCAGCGCGTGGCGTTATTGCCGCCCGTGGCACGGATGGCATCAACAGCAGTCTGGTTCCATTCGTTCAGCGTGCGATACTGCTTGCCGCCGTCGGTGCGGTTTGTTCCCCATCCCCACTGGCCGTCCTGCACCTCGTTGAAGGTCTCGAAGAACAGGAAGTCGCCCTTGTCCTTGAAGGTCGCGGCTATCTGTGTCCAGGTCTTGGCTATGCGGTCCTTTATCTGGTCGTTAATGATGTTGTTTGTCGAGGCATCCTTTATGTTAAGCCAGTACTCGTCGTGGTGCATGTTCAAGATTACGTTTAGACCGGCAGCCTCAGCCCAGTCCACGTTCTGCTTCACCTCTGCCATGTAGGCGGCATCAATGGTCCAGGGGTCGGCCGTTTGGTAGTTACCCCATGTGACACCAATGCGCACCGTGCTGGCTCCGGCCTGCTTGAGGTTTGTGTAAAGCTGGGCGGCGGGTGTGGCTTTATCCCAGTATTTTATCACCTTGCCGTTCTCGGTATAGCTCATAGGCTCTCCGTCCTTGCTTGAGCTGGTGTCGAAATGATTGCCCAGGTTCCAGCCCCAGCCGAGCCTCCTGGCCAGAGCCGTGGCATCGTTGTTGACAGCCTGTGGGGCAGCCTTTGTCTTGAAGTTCAGGGTGAAGGCCGGTGCCGATGCCGTGGCATCGCTGGAAGCCACGATGCTGCCTGCAGGGATGGTGATGGTGTAGTTGGTGCCCTCGCTCAGTGCCAGGGGAATCTGTATGCTGGTGACATCATGGGCGTTGACTGTTGCCGTGACGGCAGAGCCGTTGAGCGTGATGTTTGCCGAGGATGCCACCTTGACCATTACGCTATATGTAAGGTCGAGTGTCGTGGTGCTCGCAGCATCTACCTCAGCGCCCTCGCTGATGCTCTGTGAACGCAGCGTGACGGTGACGCCTGTTGAGGGGGTTACGGGGTCGTCGGCAGGGTCGTCGCCTCCGCAGGCCGTAAGTCCTGTCAGGAAGCCAAGGGCCAAAGTGGCCAAGGCAGCAATGGTGTTCATTCTTTTCATTGGTGTTATGTTCTGTTTAAGTGTTTCACTTGTCTATAGTAAGGTCTTCGCGTGTTATGACGTGCTCGTCGGTCATTGCGGCTCTCCACCAGTCATCGCTGCACATGGTGTCGGTAGAACCCTTCCCTTTGTCGCACCACACCATGAAGTGGCTCCACAGGGCACCCGCAGCCCATGCCTGGCCCATGAGCGCCGCCTCGTTGCTGCCGCGTCCACATTCGCCAAGGGCCACCATCTTCGTTGGGTAGGCAGCCTGAATCTCCTGGAACTCCAGGGCATTGCCGGCGGCATCAATGCCATAGAGGTCGCGGGCCACCATGTCGCAATAGTCATTGCCGGGATACCAGTCGGTGTCCTGCACATACTGCTGGCTGTTGCCGTTGAAATTCTGGGTGGTCCATACCCAAATAAGGTTGTTCACGCCTTTCTGCTTGAAATAGTCGAACATGGCGTGCCACAGCTGCTTATATACTTCGGCACCCTCGCTGCCCCACCAGAACCAGGCCTTGGTCCAGTTGGCCTGCTGCTTGGCGGTGGCATTTCCGGCAGCCTCATGGAAGGGGCGCCAGGTGGCGGCTATGCCGGCCTGCTGCAGTTTCAGCACCACGCCTATCACCTGGTCCATCTGCTCGTAGAACCACTTGTTCTCCCATGTGCCGCTTACGAGGGCGTTGGAACCCTTGAAGTTATTTTCGTCGGAGTAGAAGGAGTAGTCTGTGGAGCCTTCGCTCTTAGGAACGTTGAAGTGCCACATGAGCTGCACCAAACCGCCAGCACCCACCCAGTCCTGCACGGGCTTGAGGTCGTTGTAGTTAATCCAGCTGCCTGGAGCAGAGTAGCAGATGTGGATGAAGTCGTAGCAGTTCATGGCGGGGTGCTTGCCCGTCAGGCTGTACACCTTCTCAGCGCAGTTGTTATTCCAGTTGACATCAGCCATAACGCTCGACACCGTCTTTCTGCCATAGTTATCTAAGAAGAACGAATAGAGCCTCCTTGCCTCGTAGGTAGAGGCCGTTACGGGTGTTTCAGGGATGGCACCTCTTTCCTTGGTCTTGAAATGAAGCGTGAAGGCTGGGGCCGAGGCCGCAGCGTCCTTTGTTGACACAATGCTGCCGGCAGGAATGACAAGGGTGTAGGCGGTGCCGGGCTGCAGCGCCAAGGGTATGTCTACCATCATCTTCGTGGTGGCGCTGTTGGAGGCCGTCAGCTTGGTGCCGTTCAGGGTGATGTTAGCATCGGGGCTCACCGCTACCGTATTGGAGTAGGACAGAGTGAGCACCGTAGTGGTAGCCGCGTTAACCAGGGCCCCTTCGTCAATGCTCTGGGAAAGCAGTGTGATATTCACAGAGGGAACTACAGCATCGTCGTTGCCATCATCGCCACAGGCAAGGAATGGCAATATGACCACAGATAATAATAAAAGATGTAGGCGTTTCATGTCAGAGTAATAGTTTGTTGTTTTTGCAAAGTTACTACTTTTCCGCAAATAACAAACTTTTGCCGCAAAAAAAGTGGCGGGAATAATAAATAAGGTATATCTTTTGGCAAAAAAAGCAGTGCCTTTTTTACAAATAGCAGTCCCTTTTGAAAAAAAGGCAGTCCCTTTTGGAAAAATGGCGCATGGTTTCTACTCTGCGTCAAGGAAAGCCGCAATGGGCGAGGTGTGGTAGCCAGCGGCGGCCAAGACAACGACCACCCGGCCTTCACCGTTGTAGTAGGCCTGAGTCTGTACAAAACGGCTCAGGAAGCAGCTGTCGCTGAAATATGTACCCTCTGCACAGAGATAGATGCCGCGCCCTTTGACAAGCGACTCTGAGAGGGCAGGGCTTGGAGCAAAGAAAGGCTGGCGCCCGCCTGTCACAAGATAGGTCTGTCCCCGGTCGCGCCCGAAGAAAGATGCCGGCTGGGAGAGCGTGTCAAGATCAAAGGCATACTGTGCCGGAGCCAGAGTAAGGGTGCTGTCATCGCTGAGCACCAACTCGCGCACGAGGTGGGTCAGGACGGTATCAGTGGTAGCCATGTAGGCACAGACACTGCCGTCGCGACTGAAATTGGCCTGCATCGTGCCGCTCACCTCTCCGCACACGCTGCGCAACTTACTTAGCGTACCCTCGTCAGCAGCATTCGAGACCCGGGCCAGAGACTCCAAAGCATCGTAGAGCGACGAACCCTTGGCGTTCACCAAGACTGTTAGACCGTTGGCAGGCATTAAGCGAGCCAGAGTGGGCTGCAGCGGCAGGACAGCCCCTTCTATATTACTGATAAACTCCTGCCAGCCGTCGCTCTGAGGCAGCAGCGTGACGGTAATAGTGGCTTCGCCTTGAGCGAGTGAGACATCGGCCAGGAGGTCAAGGTTGGTGAGGTCTGTATCGTCGGGCAGGGCTTCACCGATGGTGCCCAAGTTGCAGGCAGCAGCCAGCGCCCGGCCCGTTACAAGAAGCTGTATGGCTCCCTCCTTGCTGCTCAGCTCATCAAAGAGCGAGTTTCCGGCCCACGGCTGGCCGTCGTCCACTCTGTCCTCAAGTGTGGAAGCCAAAGCACCGGGGCTTTCTTCAGTGCGGCAAACATAGAAGAATTGGTCGTTGAAGAGTATCTTAACGCTGTCACGCTGCAACACGTTGAAGTCGCCATGCTGTTCTATTGCCGGCAGACTCTCATCGGAGGCCAGGCGGGTAAGGGCATTGCTAAGCTTTCGCCTGCTGTCAACCGAGCCTGTCGCGCCCCACTCCCCGTCAAGGGTGGAATAGTAATATACAGGCATGTCGGTGCTGATGCCCACTTGCAAGGGGTCGGAGAGAATCTTCTCCACGAGCCTGCGCAGAAAGCGGCCGGAATCATTCCGCCGCATGAGGTTGCTCACCGCCTCCTTCACATCGTTGGCATCCTGCTGAAGAACGCTGACAGGACTGAACCTCGCCACCACGGCAGCCTCCTCGGGAATGAGCACTGCCGCCGACTCATCGGTGGGACCGCTGCAAGAGAAGAGAGGAGAGAGAAGTAAGAAGCAAAAAGTAAGAAGTGCCTGCGGCACCTTTATCCACCACTTGTGTCGTGTACGGTTTGCCATCACTTCTTACTTTTTCAACTTTTTACTTCTCGCTTAGAAATAGACGATAAAGTACATTCCGGCCCGCTGGTCTGAGGGGGCTTCGTCGGTAAGGAACTCTGCACCGTCCTTCAGCAGGTCATAGCCGCTGAGATACTTGCGCCAGTAGAAGCCCCAGTCCACGCTCTTCCAGTTGAAGCCTATCTGCGGCTCCACGGCTAAGGTGTAGTCGTTGCACAGGCCGTCATAGTCGCTGGCCTTGGCAAAAGTGTAGGCATACTCTCCTGCACAGCCAATATAGAAGCTGCAACTGTTGCGGCCGTTGGTGAAATTGAACTTTATGTTGAGCGGCACGGCAACCTGATGGCATATCGGGTGGAAGCTCCAGTCACTCTTACCCTGGCCGTTAGTGTAGTTCTGGGTGTAGGCTTGATATACATAGTCGGCTCCAAGGCTGATGTTGAACACGTCCTGGTGAGTGCCAAGCTTTATGCGCATGCCTGTGCGGAAGGAGGTGGTGTTCTTCCAGAAGTCCATGCCTATGATGTTCCACCCGAACTTAAGGTTGCGCTCCCACCACAGCTGGTGAGCCAGCGAGTGCTGGCGGCGGTTGTAGCTTCTCCTTGCATCGCGTGCCCGGCTGATGTTCTGCTCCACCGTTGCCCTCGTAGCGGGATTCATGGCGTATCCCAGTGCCGTCTCATAGTCGCTGTCACTTGAGTACTGGCCCAGCTGCTGGGAGAGCCCTATTGCTATCTGGTTGGAGATGTCGTTATAGTAGGGGTGCTGGGGGGTGAGCCTGTTCAGGAACGGCCTTAGGCGGTCTACATCGGTAGATGTCTTGATGTTGTTATATTCACGCTCAAGCAGCAGGTCGTTGTAGTGCTCCAGATACTGCCCTTCGAGCGGGGCGTTGCTCTTGTACTGGTCAAAGAAGGCTATGGCCTGGTCGTGGTTACCGTTTTGGTAGTTCTGTTCGCCCTTAAGGAGGTTAAGCCTCTGCTGTGCCTCCAGGTCATTGGCAGAATTGGGATAGCGTGAGCGAAAGCTCTCAATGTCGGCAACCGATGTGCTGGTTTTTAGCTGCTGCCACTCTGCCGCAGCCTTCAGTGTGGTGATGGCCTGCTGGGCTTCATTGGCGTAAGCTCTGACGGTGGAGTTTGCCAGATAGTTTTCGTAGGCCTGCACCGTGCCCTCCTGCTGCGCCTGACTCCACAGGGAGTAGTCGTCTATGCGGGCCTGTGCCTCTGAGGCGAACCTGCTGTTAGGGTAAATCCTGACAAAGGTGCGCAGGGCGTCTACCGTTCCTGCCTGACGGGCCTCCTCGTATGCCGCCTGCTCAAGGGCAAGCTGACGAGCCTCGTAGTCATTGCATTTTTCTATGATGTCAAGGGCCTCCGGGTGGTTGGGGGCCAGTTCCAGCACTATCATGGCTTTCTCGCGAGCCATGGTGTAGTCCTCATTCTCTATGCAGTGTCTTGCCAGCTTCAGGTTGGCCAGTATGCGGGTGTTGCGGTCGTCGTCTACTGTGTACACCTCGTCAGGGCCTGCAAAGCCTGCGGCCATCGTAGTGATGGCAAACGAAGGGGCAAACGCGAGAAAAGCAACAAACAATAAATGTTCTTTGTTCAGTGAATGCTTCTTCATGTCTTTAAACTTTCCAACTATTCAATTATTCCGTTCAAGTTTTGTTTTATTTATCCAATCCGTTAGCCTGATTCATTCCAAGTTTTCGGTAGTGAAGATGAAGTAGTCGTCGTAGGTGTGGAGGTTCCTTATACGGGAGGGAATTGTAGCGCCAATCTTGTCATATAGCGGCTCCAGCTTACTCACCATGTGGCCAATAGGCATCTTCATGACCTCTTCGCGGCTCTCGTCCTCAGTCAAGCCCTTCTCTTTCTTTTTTGCCAGTTCGCGAGCATAGCCCCGCTCCACCTGCGTGAAGAGGTGCTGCTGCAGGGCGGCGGCCACCGCCTCGTGGTTGCCTGCAAGGTAGTTCTGACGGATGAAGCGAGCCAGCTCATCGTCACTCTGGAAGGTCTTGGCACTGAAATGGTCAAGGGTGAGGGCCTTCACATTGTTCGTCATACCCCAAATCTTGAAGAAGAGGATAATCTGTAGCACAGCTGCAGCAATTGTAATTATGGCAATAAAGGTGGCCCCATCGGATGACTCAGACGAGTAGCTGCCGGCAGCACATACGCTGCCTACTACTGAGAACAATAGGGAAAATAGAAAAATACGTTTCATTGCTGAATTATTATTGTAATTATTTGCCGTTTCGGAATAAATGATTATCTTTGCAGTGTCCAAATAGAGGCTGAGCCTGATACTGTAAATCGGACAAATAACTTTTAGTTATATAGAAGCGAATAAAAAGAAACTTATTATGGAAACAACGGCTTTTAATCCCATTCAAATAGAATTGCTGAGAATGTTCGAGCACAACACCAGCGAAGAGGAGCTTCGCGAGTTTCGTGACATTGTCAGCGACTACTACGCTAAGAAGTTGAACGACCATCTCAACAAGCTTTGGGATGAAGGCATACTTGACCAGAAACGCCTGGACGAAATCAACGAGATGGACCTTCACGCCTGGCTGCGTGAACAGAAAGCGACGGAACAACTTCAGAAATAGAAAAGAATGCGGATAGTCCTTGACACCAACTGCCTTATCCAGAGTATCCCCGAACACAGTCCCTTTTTCCCGGTGTGGCTTTCTGTGCTCAGGGGTGACAATACGCTTTGCGTAACAAATGAGATTCTGGAAGAGTATGCAGAAATCCTTCAACGGCTTGCCGGTAAATATACCGCAGAATACGTGCTTGACGCTATTATCAAAAGTAAGCATGTTGAACTGGTTACCCCGTTCTATCATTTCGGACTGATTACTACCGACCCCGATGATAATAAGTTTGTTGACTGCGCCATTGCTGCCAATGCCCGATATATTGTTAGTAATGACAGGCATTACGACATATTGCGGCAGACAAAGTTTCCTGCTGTTAACGTCATTGTTTTGAAAGACTTCCTTAAACTGCTCCATCTGTAATTCTTTTTCGCTTGAGGTTTGCCGAAGCCCTACGAGGAACGCAGTAATATCTCATTAATTCAAGTTTCTCAAGTTCTTTTTTGAACCACGGATTAAGGGATTTTGGGGATATGGTTCTTCCACTATTGTTTCCTATTGTTGATTGTTTTGGGATTACAGCGACTAAAGCCGCGATTCCCTCAGGTGTAAAAATCCGTGTAATCTGCCAATTATGGCTAAGTCACAAAGGCGGGGAATCCCATAAATCCTTTAATCCGAGGTTGTTTTATTACATGCGAAAGTTGTATCTCATTAATTCAATTCTTAGTTCTGCCTGGGCCTGAGCCTTTCAATGATGTTGCCCAAGGCCTGGGCGGACACGCCCTCGTGGTTGCTGACCAGGTTGGCAATTCTGTCGATTACATTGTCAAGATAGAGTATAGACTGGTATGGCGGGTTATTTCGCCGCGAGTAGTAGCGGAAGTATTCCTGCTGGCGTAGGGCCTGCATCAGCTCGCCCTCCTCCATGGAGTTCATCTGGTACTGGCGTCCCAAGGCTTCCTCCTTGCGCTGCAGGTACTGCTGGAACTCCTCCAGCATCTCTATGAGCTGTGAGTTGTAGCGCCCATAGTTTATCAGCATTGGGCGATACACGTCGCAGTTGTCCTTATACAGGGGGTTGTCCCAAACGTTCAGCTCGTTGAGGCACTGTATGGCCTCCTGCAGTCCCTGCTGGCTGTATCTTGACTCCAAGGGGTATAGCAGGCACTGCTTATAGATGGTGGCAGAGAGGCCGTCGA
Source organism: Prevotella sp. (assembly GCA_017455495.1). Lineage (GTDB taxonomy): Bacteria > Bacteroidota > Bacteroidia > Bacteroidales > Bacteroidaceae > Prevotella. Next base: position 17,550 of record JAFTAR010000048.1, on the reverse strand, counting down.
GTGCATGGAGCTGAGCCTGCTGCTCGTTGCACTGCATCTCAAGCAGGGCAATGCGCTGGTCCTTGGCAGCAATGGAGTCAAGCTGCATCTGTATGAACTCGTTGAGCTGTGCAATGCTGTCGCTGAGCAGGGCCATCTCGTCGGCCATGTCGTCTGCCTGCACGTCGGGCTGCTGAGCCAAGGCTATTGTTGGCAGCATGAATGCTGCAAGAATTATTCTTCTCATGATGATAGATTTAAGAATCCGTGCAATCCGTATTTGTTTAAAAGCTTAGTGTTCTCTGCGCTCAGAGCCGTTGCCTCTGTTGTTGCCCGAGCTGCCGGAGCCATTGCCGCCACCCCGTTCGGTACGCTCGGAGCGTCCGTTGCCGCCGGAACCTCCAGAGCCGCCGGAGCCGCCATTTCCTATATGGTAGCCGCCTCCGCTCTCACTGCGTCCGTTGCCAGAGCCGTTGTTGCGACCGCTGTTGCCCGAGCCGTTGTTGCCGCCGCTGTTGCGTCCTGCATTGCTGCGGCGGCCCGAGAAGTAGTCAAGGGCAGCCTGGTCGGCACGGCGCAGTGTGGTTGAGGCCTGGGGCAGCGTGTTCTGTCCAAACTCGTTCTTATATGCCGAGGCAAGGTTCGACACACGGGTGTACTCCTGAGTGAAAGCCTCGTAGCTGGCGTATGTGTAGTAGTTGGCAGCCAAGTGGTTGCAGCGGCCCATGATATAGTTAGACAGCGATGTCTTGGCCTGGTTCTCTGCGTCGCTAAGTGCAGCCATGAGGGCCGTGTTGTTGCTGAGCGGGGCGCGCTGGTAAGTGGCAGCTTTACGCTTCACCTCGCGTGCAGCCTCAATGGTGGTGCACTCTGTGGCGCTGCGGGCTATGCGCCAAGCCTCGTGGTAGTCGGTTACCGTTGTCACCACGGCTGTCAGGTTTCTCCTGGCATTGGTGGCTATAGGCTGCAGCATGGAGTCGGCCAGCATGGCCTCTGCCGTGCCCTTAAGGCTGTCAATGTAGGTCTCCACCCACTCTGACTGGCGGAAATAGCTGTTGGCATGGTCGGTAAAGATGTCCACGTATGCCTTGAAGGCCTCCTTGCGGCAATGCTTCTCTGAGGCACGGCTTAAAGTGCGGCTGCCGTCGGCCTGCGTTGCAAAAGCCTCGGTGGCAATCTCCTCCAGGATGTCGTTGTAGGCCTCGGTGGCAGGCTCGTAGTCGTTGTCCTCCACTTCCTCGGCAATACGCTGTTCGATGTACTCTACGAACGGCGTGAGGGTGAGTTCGTCAATGTCGTCGCCTCCTGATGTCTTCTTCGTGAGGAAAAACAGTGCAGCGGCAATACCTCCGGCCACCAGCACAAGAAGTGTTATCTTTATTGCTAATTTCATGGTTTATAGTGTTTATGTTGTTAGTGTGTTATTATTGAGGGATAGGCTCGTGTCAGTCGTCATTACCTGCTCCTGACGTAGGTCTCCCTGCGGGTGGGGGCGTGGCCTGAGCATCCTGACTTCTCTGTTGCTGCTGTTGCTGTCTTTGCTGCTGCTGCTGCCTCTGCTGTTGCTGCTGAGCGTTTCCGGCATTGCCGCTACGGCTGCTGTTGGCAGCAGCTCCGGCCGACTGCCCCACGTTGGGGTTGACTATGCGCGTCAGGGCATCGTTGAGCTTGGTAAGATCCAGCAGGCCGGACAAGGACATGTCTTGAAGCTTAGTGCGGCAGGCATTGATATTGGCAGAATTTCCGCTGTTCAGTATTGAGTTTATGCTGCGCACTATGGCTTTCCAGATGCCGTTGAGGTTAGTGTCGGGTTCCGAGCTGTAGCTGTGGCTCACCAGCCCTTCGCAGTTGCCGTCCTGAATCATGTTGAACAAGCTAAGGTATTTTTCCGACTTCAAACCTTCGGCAGCCCAAATATCCTCTCTTTTCAGGTAAGCCAGGTCCTCGGTTTCCCAGGCCTGCTGCTGCTCCTGTTGCAGTCGCAGCTCCTCTTCAGCCTGCTTTCCGTCGTCCGCGGCGTTGTTGCCCGGCTGCGTTGTCACGTCTTCTCCGCCTTTTCCTCCGTTGTCGTCTACGGCGGGCTGCTCCTGTGTAGGCATTTCCGGGATGATGTCCTGTGGAGAGCATGTCTTGAACATTAGTATGGAGAGTCCGATGACGAGACCGGCGAAGAATCCTCCTGCCGTGCCTCCAATCATCTTCAGCATTGAGTTGTCCTTAGGCTTGGCAGCCTGAGGGCTTCTCATGCCAGTCACGGCAACAGGCGAAGCGGCGGCCCTGCGGTCAATGCGCACCTCATAGTTGCGCTTGTCGGTGAGGAACGGATACAGGTGGTCGTCCACCGATACGCTGACGTGGCCCTCCATGGGTTTTCCGTCACAGCGGGCAATAACGGTAATGTCCTTGCTCTCCGGCTTGAGCTGTGCCGAGATGACATAGCCGCTCTGTATGATGCTGTTCATGCCTACGCGGATGCGTTCTTCGCGGTATCCCTGTGCCGAGATGGTCCAGTCTATCTCGTCGCCCTCGCTGAGGTTTATCTCCGGCGTTGCCACGTGCTCGCCGTTGATAAAGATGTCGGTAATGGGCTTGCCTGTCTTTGCAGAGATGATGTTCAGCCTTACCCGGCGCACGAACTGCACCTGGGCTTCCTCCGCAGTGGCCACAATCAAGCGGGAGCCGTTCACGGTAAAGAACCTGCTACCCATCGGGGTGACCCTCTCATGTGCCGTGAAGTCGGAGTAGGTAGGCTTCTTGTAGGCGATGTCCAGAAATTCGCCGTCGCTCACGGTAGGCCTTGCCACCATCACCCCTTGCGGACACTCCACATTGTATGTATGCCTGATGGGGAATGTGAGTTCCTGGTAGTTCATCGGGGCCTGGGCCACAGCTCCCCTTGGCACTAAGAGCACGCGGTTGAAGGGTTCGTAGTCGGCCTGGTTGGGGAAAAGCATGATGTCGGCCAGCTCGTTCTCGTCGCCAAAGGTGCGGTAGGCTTTTATTCGGCTCTTCACCACTCCCGGCGTGGGCATGACGGCATCGGGCGCGAGGTCGCAGGCTATGTTCTCAACAAGCTGTGCCACGAGCTGTCGGTCGCGCAGCCCCTCGTTGACGAGGCTCTGCTCCAACTGTGCCAGGGCCTGTATTAGGGAGTGGCCGTTTGTGGGCACCTGGTGGCCGACAAAGAGCACCAGCATGATGTATCCCATGCGGGTGTCGTTCATGTTGCGCACAATGCTGGCGTAGTAGTTGCCCTCGGCGCTCTTCCACAGGGCATAGATGCGCTCGGCGCGCTCAAACTCGCGTGCGTCGCGAGGGTCGCTGACGGTGCGCAGCCAGGCATCCTCCGGACGGTTAAGGGCGGGGTTGAACTCGCCGGGGAAGGTGAAGTCCACCTTGGTGTCGTTCTCGAACTGCCCGTAAAGTGCTATCTTTATATCTTTCATTTTGAGAGTTGAGTGTTGAGAGTTGAGTGTTGAGAGTTTGCTTCCGCTCTGTGGGCGGCAAGCTATCCTTTAAGCCATTCCGACCATCCACCGATGGCAGGCGTGTGAACCAATAGCTTTTCAATAACCTTTTCGGTGTCGAGGGGGTCGAAGAGACAGAGCTTCTGGGCAAAGACATCGCCCACGCTGTAGGAGAGCACCTTGAGGTCGGCCACGCCGGTGCGTGAACATACTCTCTGCAGAGGGCCCCAGAATTCGTTGAGCTGCTGTTCCACATACTCGTAGGCCAGCCGCGGACGCTCCTGGCGCGGGGCAGGAATCTTGTCGCACTTGGTGACGAGGACATATACGCCCACGGTGGACTTCTTGAACACCTGCTCAAACTCCAGGAAACTCATCATGTCGCTCAGGTAGTCCTTCATGCGCAGCCCTTCCCACTCGTTGTCGTGGGCGCCATACTCAACCACGAAGAAGTGCATCTTCTTGTTGCGTGTATCCTTGAGGTATTTCATGGCCATGCCAAGTGTCGACTCCTTTCCCTGGTCAAGGAAGAGGCCGTGGCGCTTGAAGTAGACAGAGCGGAACAGCTCGCCGGCCATGTCTACCAGCGTTACGCTGTGGTTCTTCCCGTCAGAGTCAAGCAGCCGCATCATCATTTCCTGTATGGTCTCTACAGAGGTTGAGTAGGGGAATGTGCACACGCCCCTTGAGTTGAAGATGTTTCCTAAGCGCGTCATGTAGTCATAGCCGCTGCATGGCAGCTTCTCAAGAATGCCGCGCCGGCCGGCACTGCTGATGAGTGCCCCCAAGGCGCATGTCTTTCCCGACGACGGCGTGCCCCAGAAGTACACTTCTGTGGTGTTCTTTGCCAGCTCAATGGGCGGCATGCCCTCAGGCAGCTGCGACGGTGTGGTGAAGTTCATTATGGCATCGGTCTTCTGAGGACCGAAGATGCGGAACAGGTCGTCGCCGCTGATGACACCCTTCGTGACATAGTTTTTCAGGTCGCCGGCATAGTAGGCATTGGGGTCCATGCTGAGGTTCATCAGTATCGACGAGCTTTCCTTCTTCGCATTGGCCTCTTGGGCATGCTTCCCGTCTGGGTGGCGGTTCAGGTAGGTCTGGAAGTCGTAAGTCTGGCAGGCAGTGGCCCAGTCGGCCTCGTCCTGCTGTCGCAGCTGCTCCTGCCTTATTCGCTCCTCTTCCTGCTGCCGCTTTATTTCCTCCATCTGCTTGGCCAGTATCTCGGCAGCCTCGATGGCAGCCAGGCGGTCGCGAACGTCGGAGGTATGGCGGTCGGGGTGCTGCTGCTGGTAGGCCATATAGGCCTCGCGGGTGTTCACCTGGCAGGTCTCAAACCAGGGGGCATCCTCTATGCGCTCCTTCATCTGGCGCAGCTCCTCGGCGTGGGGTCCGGCGGGGAAGTATTTCAGGTATTCACCCATGGCGGCCGTTGTCTGCTGGCTGACGGCGGTGTTGTATAGCTGTTCTTCGCTGATGCCAAGAGTCTGGAGTATCACGTCTACCTTCTGCTGGCTCAGACCGGCGCTTATCAAGCCTTGCAGGCTTACTATGCCTTTCTGCACATACTGCTTCAGGAAGCGCATGTCAATGGTGTTGCAGCTCTTAAGAATGAGCTGCTTGTCCTTGGCCTCCTTGACGTGAAGGCCGAAGGGGAACTGCTGCAAGTACTGGTCAATCAGGGCTAAGCTCTCCTGTTCACATACTTGTCTCCAAAGTTCGTTCTCGTTCATATTTATAGTTCTTGTTTTATTCGTAGACAGAAGTTCCCTTCGACACTCGCCCTGCCACGTCGCGCTCTGTAAGCATGTATGGCAGCAGCATTATTGCAAAGCAGAGCAGGGCCACGAGAATGGCCAGCACGGATGGGGCGTGAAGGGTGGTGTAGTTTCTGGTCAGCTGTGCCAGCTCGGTGTTGAACTCCGGATAGCGGAAAGGCTCTGCGTGCTCGCCGTTGTAGGATATGTCGCTGATATTGGTATACATCTGGGTCCAGTTTGTCACCTCTTCGCTTATCTTTGCCATGTTGGCAGGCAGCATGAGGTTGAGCACGCTCATGTCGGCAGAACTCTCCAGCCACTGCTGGCGCTCACGGGTTATCTGGGTAACGCTGTCGGCCACGAGCTTGCGGCGCAGGCTGTTCACGAGGTTCTCTATCTTGCGTTCGTCGGTGTTGCCGGGTGCTCCGGCCAGCAGCTGCCGGTATTCGGCGGCCTGGTCGTCGCGGTGGTTGCTTATGTTGGTGAGGCGCTGGCGGTAGTTGGCCAGGCGCTGCTCGGTGTAGTCCACATAGCCCTGGTCAAGGCCGCGGGCGGCATCAAGCACGTTGTTTATCTCCTGGTTGAACTTGCTCTTCTGGGCCACCACGTCAAGGAAATTGGTGAACGGCACGGCCGAGGCGATGAATGCCAAGAGAATGACGAATCCGAAGATGCACTGCCCTATAGTGCCTATGCGCTTCCAGCGCGTAGCCCTCGACTTGCACATTATCATCAAGCACACCACCACTATGGCGATGAACCCCAGAGTGAGGCCTATGGGCCAGCCTAAGCTGCCGCCCTGCCAGTAGACCAGTCCCATGAACAGGAAGTAGGAATAGGCCAAAAGCACCATCAATGAGAACACGGCGGCAAAACTGAATTTCGATCTGTTCATTGTATTTCCTTGTCGTTTTATAGCAATATTGATTTGTTACAATCGGCAAAGTTACATATTTTTGAACAAACAAACAAACTTTATGAGTAAATTTTTAAAATAAAGCCCCCTTGGCCAGTTCATACAGACTTGCCCCCAATGACCAAATGTCGCTGGCCATGACAGGAATAGGATAGGGATTCTGACTGTCTGGAAAGCGCTCGTTACCAGCATACTCCGTGGTTAGTGAGAAGTCGGCAACATTATTACCACCATTTATTCTCATCGTGGCCCTTGTTTCTTTACTAATACCAAAATCTGTTATCAGGAAAGAATCATCATCACCTATGAGAATATTTGCCGGCTTAATATCTTGGTGAATCACTGGACGCAAATTGCCTGATTTATCCTTGAGAGAATGTATATAGGCCAAGCCTGATGCCACTTCACGAGCAAACTTCCACAGCACCTCTTCGTCTTAAAAAACATCTGGAAAAATCCGGAAAAATCTATCATTCTATCATTTCCCGTCGCAACTTACTGCTTTGCAGGCAACTATAGGTATGATAGATGCTATGATAGAATGATAGATTTTCTTGTGAATTTTAGTTAAACGGGGCATAAGTGCAGAAACTTGGCCTACATTGTTCATGAGAATTTTTATGTAACACGAATTTCCATGAATTCAACACGAATTCCTCATAAAATAAATTTTTGAATAATTCATGTTTAATTCGTGGAAATTTGTGTTTAAAAAGAATAGCGTCCTACGGGTTCTTGTAATTGCCATGAATAATTCAGGTTGGTTTACGACTGCCCGCCAACAGGATGCAGATGGCACCCCATGAGAAACCTGTGGTTTCCTATGGAGAAACCGATGGTTTCCGCAAGGTAGACCATCAAAAACCAATAAACCGGAAAAAACAAGCAATCTATCATTCTATCATACCATCTATCATAGATGTTAACGCCTGACAGTTAGCACGTTTCGGCAGAAAATGATAGAATGATAGATTTTTTCCCAAAAATTCTTTTGGCAGAACTAAAAAAAGTCGTAACTTTGCAGCTGTATTCGAATACTTTATAAAAAATTGCATGTAACTATGACCAGGAACACAAAGCTATTTGTTGGCCTTGCATTAGTGACGTTGGGACTAACGTCATGTAATGATGACTATTTTGACAAGCAGCGCTATGACGAGCTTGTCAAGAATTCTTTTCCCGTAGACAACATTGACCCTACCCACAAGTGGGCTATGTTTGGCACCGCCTTTGTTAATGTGGCGGTAAACAACGGCTCCGGCGAGACCTACCGTGTTGCCATTTACAAGGAGAACCCCCACACCACCAACCGCCTTACCCAGCTTGCTCAAGGCACTGTAACCGCCGGCGCAAGTGAGCAATTCGTATTCAGCTACGAGCTGGCCCACACCACGGCCTACGTCGTAATCTACAACGAAGAGGGCAGGCGCTCTGTAAAGCCAGTGACACTCTTGGACGGCCGCTCAGCCAGCGTAGACTTCTTCGGAAGCCGCTCGGAAACACCCATGAGCCGTATTGCCCACAGCATGGCGGCTCCGGCAGTGCCCGGCATAGCCGCTCCCTACGATGAGGCCTGGGTGGCAACATATAACCAGACTGCCAAGGAACCCAACAGCACGAATGCATGGGATAACTATGACAATTCTGTCTATCACGAGGGAACTTCTGGAACCTATGCTGCAAACTATAGCGCCATTGACGACTGGGAGGTTTGGGGCAACATGTGGCAGCATGGAGACTGGGATGCTCAGGTAGCATGGCTGCTTGCAAATGGCAAGGACTATTGGCTCACCTACACCCCTGGCACAGAAGGCTACTGGGAGTATGACGAGACCTTCGTCCGCAACTTCAAGATTACCGGTACTTGGAATGGCGGTATCAACGTTGTAGCTACTGAGGGCCTGACCGACGGCGTTGCAAACAATAACGAGCGCACTGTAGTCGTGACCGGTACATGGAACATCACCGAGGACCAGCGCGTAGGCTCTAAGGGCCGTATCATAATTGCCAACGGCGGCACGGTGAACGTGGCTGAGGGCAAGACCCTGAACATGGTGAACCAGGCCCGCCTCGTGGTGCTGGCTGGCGGTAAGCTGACCGGTGCAGGCAAGGTGGAGGTGAACAACGGCAATGCCGCCGGCGAGGAGAACTACAACGCCGGCACTATCGACGTGGCTGTGTTCAACAACAACTTCGGCAAGTTCTACAACTACGGCAAGTTCCTCGTGAACGAGTATCACGGCGGTGCTGCAGAGAGCAACTTCTACAACCACGCCCTGGCTGCCATCGACCACTTCGGTGTATATGACAGCAGCACAGCTAACGCCCGCATCTTCAACAAATGCCAGTTCTATGTGAAGAACAACGCCCGCATCCGCAATTACGAGGGCGTGGCTGGTTCGGCACTCATCGTTGGCGGTCAGCTGATGTGCAGCGGCAGCGAGGACGGCACAGGCGATGCCTCATACGTTGGCCTGGCTGGCGGAGCACTTGTGCAGGCCGGCTCGCTCTATAACAACGGCACTAACTGGAGCGGTCCTACCGCTGGAGGCTATGCCGTGCTTAGCATTGGGCAGTTCGACTTCATAAACTGGGTGCAGGACCATCCAGAGGAGGGTGGATACTTCATAAACAACCTCTACGTTCAGGCCGACACTTGGGACAATGTGCCCGGCGGCAACGGCTACCACCAGACAGACCCCACCGATGCTGTGAACTACGCCCTGTCAATTGCTGCATATAAGTTTGAGAACGTGGTGGCCAATGCCGGAGGCAACGGCAACGTAGCCATAGTAAGCAAGAGCAACAAGGAGTATATCCCGGCCTCTGAGGACTTTGTGCTGGGCGTGAGCGGATGTACCCCGGGCTTCAAGACCGACGGCTTCGAGGAGGAAGATGATGATGTTGTCATTACCCTCAACAGCTACCGCTACTGCTTCGAGGACAACTTCCCCACTCCGGGCGACTATGACTTCAACGACGTGGTGATAACCGTGGCCCCCGCTGTGGAGGGCAATGTAGTGAAGCTCAAGGTTAGCCTTGACGCTGTGGGTGCTACAAAGGTCATCAGCGCTGCCATGCGCATACAGACCCTGAACGATGACATGATAGAGAGCGTGACCTGCTCAGAAAACATGGACGCAGGCTTACTCACATCGCCGGGCTACATTACAGCCGAAAACAACGGCAGCAACGTCTTTGTGGTGCCGGTAGACAACAGGGCAGACCATCCCCAGGACTTCACCATGCGCCTCTTCAGCGACGCTCACTGGTCGCTCGGTGGCAAAGCCGTGGATACAGAAACCGGCATTGACCGCTACATGCTGAACACCATAAAGAACGGCAACCAGACGCTGGAGGCTAAATACAGCAACTTCCCGGTGCGCGAAGTGACTTATACCTTCACAATGAAGGAGTCCAATTCAGGCGTTAAGTATACCGACATCTTCACGCAGAACAACATGGACGTGTTCATCGTTGAGGCTCACAACAGCATAAAGTGGGAGGTGCACACCGTGCCCTTCAAATATGATCAGGTAATCCTGGAATATGCCAACACTGACAAGCTCAGCAGCTACACAGGAAACAGCCAGACGGAAGGCGTAGGCGAAAACTACCCGTGGGCCATCTGTGCACCCGCTTCCTTCCGCTACCCCTTAGAGTGGCACAGCATCTGCGGCTCTAAACTGTCGCTCACTGAGGAATACGGATACACCGGCGAGCCTTATCCCGATTTTGCCGGATGGGCACAAGACAAGAGCAAGAATACCACATGGTATGAAAATGCCACAGAGGGATTAGTGTACTAAGACAGACACCGCTATGATGCTACGCAGGCACATCATATCGCTGCTGCTCGCTGCCGCCAGTTCCCTTACACCCTCATGGGCACAGGGGCCTGGCAGCAGCGGCACTTACTATAGGCAGGCCGACGGCAAGAGCGGAGCACAGCTGAAGACGGCGCTCTGTGGCATCATTTACAACAGGACAGAGCGCACCTACAACGAACTCTGGACCGATTTCCGCACTACCGATGCACGGCCCAACGGAAAGGTGTGGGATATGTACAGCGCCATAAGCAACTTCACCTTTGGAACCGACCAGGCCGGAAACTACCGCGGAGAAGGCGATGTGTACAACCGTGAGCACTCTTTCCCGAAGAGCTGGTTCGGCGGACAGGTGAAACCCATGTACACCGACCTGAACCACCTGTACCCCACCGACGGCTATGTGAACAACCGGCGCAGCAACTACCCCTTTGGCACCACCAACGGCGAGACCTACATGTCTGCCAATAACTTCAGCAAGCTGGGAGCATGCACTTACCCCGGGTATAGCGGCAAGGTTTTTGAGCCGGCCGACGAGTACAAGGGCGACTTCGCGCGTACATATTTTTATATGGTGACCTGCTACGAGGAAAAACTGCCCACGTGGTATAGCAACTACAGCGAATCGCGGGCCACGCTCGACGGAAGAACATATCCCGGCCTGAGCCAGTGGCAGCTGCAGATGCTCTTGTCATGGGCTGCACAGGACCCTGTCAGCAGCAAGGAGACACAGCGCAACGAGGCTGTGTGGAGCATTCAGCACAACCGCAACCCGTTTATTGACTATCCGGGCCTGGAACAGTACATCTGGGGCGACAAGAAAGGCATCCCCTTCAGATACGACGGCTCACATGACAACGGCATCTTCACCGTTACAGCGGAACCGCAGCCCTCACATCCCGACGGTGCCGTCTACGACCTTCAGGGGCGCGCAATCAACGAAAGCGCCTCTCCTACAAAGGGCATCTACATCCGCGGAGGACGGAAGTTTGTTGTGCGATGATTCCCAATGAAGCCACCATGAACTTTGCGCTGGTGCACGCCAATGATGACGTGCACCAGCTTGCACTTAGTGGGTGTGCCAGTCCCGATGTAGACCTCAAAATGGCCCTGCAGCTTATCCAGGGGCGACGGGCGGCGCGCACTAAACTGCCCTCATGGGCATCCAACAATGACATCGTCTATCCCCCAAGGCTCAACATGGAGCAGTGCTCCAGCGAGGCCACGGCGCTGTATAAGCTGAGTGTTATCCGCAATCTCCGGCATAAACAATCTCTCCTTGACCTCACAGGCGGCTTCGGCGTTGACTTTGCCTTCATGAGCCGGGCCTTTGAACAGGCCGTTTACCTGGAGCGGCAGGAGGAACTGTGCCAGATGGCGAGGCATAACTTCGCCGCACTCGGTCTGCAGGGAGCCACGGTGGTGTGTGGCGACGGCGTGGACTATCTCCATTCCATGACCGCCAGTGCCGACATGATATTCCTTGACCCGGCACGACGCGACACCCACGGCAGCCGCACATACGCCATCAGCGACTGCACGCCCGACGTGATTCCCCTCATGGAGACGCTGCTCAGGAAAGCCCGCTACGTCATGCTGAAGCTCTCACCGATGCTTGACTGGAGAAAGGCCGTGGCCGACCTGGGCGGACATAGTGTGCGCCAGGTGCATATCGTGGCCATTAGCGGCGAGTGCAAGGAGCTGCTCATCCTGCTTTCTGCCGAAGGCACCGCACAGCCCCCAGTGTTGTTCTGCGCCAACGACGACACCCTTGAAGTCTTCCCCACAGCACTCACCACCCCCACAGCACCCCCAATCCCCACAGCCCCTACAACACCCACAATCCCCACAGCACCCACCCCCTCTCACTTCCTCTACGAGCCAAACGCTGCCCTCATGAAGGCCGGCCTCTTTGCAGAGCTGGCCGCCCGCTACGGCGTGCAGCCTCTGGCTGCCAACAGCCACCTCTTCGTCTCTGACACAGAAGTGCCGTCATTCCCCGGCCGTAGGTTCGTGGTGCAGGCCGTTAGCACCATGAACAAGCGCGAGCTGCGTCGGCTGACGGCTTCTGTCAGCCAGGCAAATATCACCGTGAGAAACTTCCCAATGACAGTGGCCGAGCTGCGCCGCCGACTGAAAATGGGCGAGGGTGGCAGCAACTATATCTTTGCTACCACCCTCGCCTCGGGGGAACATGTCCTGCTGCTGTGCAGCAAGGCTTGACAATTTTACCTGTCGTAAACTATTGTGCGAACCTCCTTCGTGCCCGTAGCGTCTACTATGACGCAGCGGTTACGGTCGTTGTCATCGGGGAACGGCTGAACGGTGTCGCCCTTGTAGTCGATGGTGATGCGGCTGGCATCAACACCGTAGCGGCTAACCAGGTCGGAAAGGAACTTCTCTGCCCTCTGCTTGGAGTAGCCCATGTTCAGGCGGGGATTGCCTGTGCCACGGTCGGCATAGCCAACTATCGTCACGCGGACATCCTGATACTGGCGCATGAACTCGGCAACGTCGTTCATAACGGCGTTTGGAGTCTCGTTGTCGCTGGCGCAGATAGCATAGAAGGCCTCGCGGTGGAGCGACACTGGCTCGGTGGTTACGACTTCACGAGGACGTGGAGCAGGAGGAGGAGTCTCAATGATAGTCTCCACAACAGTATCCTGAGGAACTGCGGGAGGAGTCTCAATGACACGGTGGCAGTTGCCACAGCAAGCCGTCTTGCGACCAAAGCGGTAGCTCAGGCCAAGCATGGCTGTGAACTGCCAGTCGTCGGCATCGTTGGTCTTTGAGTTGAAGCGGTCGTCAAGCGAGTTGGCATTGATCTCAAGAGAGAGGCCAAGGGGCTTGCTCATGTTGGTCTCAAGGCGCAGGCCGGCACGAAGGTTGTGGCTCAGGTGGTCGTCGTTCCAGGCTAAGGGAACGGCCTGGACGGGAACGTTGAGAGCCTGGAGCTCATCATTGTCCCAGGCGTAGTTAAGACCGACACCGCCCAGAAGGATAACGTTCAGGGCACGGTTCTGGTTGCTGCCGAAGAGGTTTGACAGGTTTACAAGCAGGTCAAGGTCGGGGGTGACATAGTTCCACTTGTAGTACTGGTCGGCAATCTGGCGCCCCAGATTGTTAAAGCCACTCTTGGCCTGCCATGCGTTGACATGCAGGCGGGCACCGATAACGGGGGTGAAGTAGTGGCCAATGCTGAGTGCTGCCGTGGGAGTGATGAGCTTATCCATCGGAGCATCGGTAGCGGTGAGCTGGATGCCACCCTGAACCTCTACGAAGGAATAAGACTTCCACCTGTGGCCCTGAGCCATGGCGGCACTGCTGAAGAGCATTGCAGCAGCTGCCACCATCAGAGTTCTGATTTTTGTTGTCATAGTGTTAAAGATTTAATACGTGACTGCAAAGTTAATGATTTTTTTGCAAATGACAACAAAAGATGAAAAAAAGTGATGTTTTTTTACCGATTTCTGCCAAAAAAGCCTTACCTTTGTCCTTTGTAATGAAAAACATACCCTTTTGATGGCTACAATTGAGATAAAGAAAGTAGAAAACAAGCGCGACCTGGAGAAGTTCATCCAGCTGCACTACGACCTGTACCGTGGCGACAAATACGATGCCCCCAACCTCCACTCCGACGAGGTTCAGACGCTCTCGCCCTTCATTAAAAACCGCAACGCCGCCTTTGAGTTCTGCGACGTGGAGTACTACCTTGCGCTGAAGGACGGGCGGGTTGTCGGGCGTGTGGCCGCCATCATCAACCGCCGCTACAACGAGCAGTGGCAGCGCCCGGCTGTGCGCTTCGGGTGGCTCGACCTCATCGACGACCTCAACGTGCTGAAGGCACTGCTTGGAGCCGTGGAGGAATTCGGGCGGAAACACGAGATGAAGGAGATTATTGGTCCCTTGGGATTCACCGACATGGACCCGGAGGGAATGCTCACACGGGGCTTCGACCAGCTTGGCACCATGGCCACGGAGTATAACTATGCCTACTACCCGCAGCTCATGGAGCAGATGGAGGGCTACGAGAAGGACAACGACTACGTGGAGTACAAGCTCTTCGTGCCTAAGGACGGCATGCCCGAGAAATTCCGCAAGATTGCCGAACTGGTGATGAAGCGTTACAACCTGCAGATAAAGAAGCTTACGAAGGAGGACGTCTTCGGTCCGGCACAGTACGGGCAGAAGGTCTTTGAGGTCATCAACAAGACCTTTGGCCACCTGTACGGCTACAGCGAGATGTCGCAGGCGCAGATAGACCAGTATATAAAGATGTATTTCAAGGTGCTCGACCTTAACATGGTGACGCTCATTGAGGACCACTCGCAGCCCGACCACCCCGTGGTGGGCTGCGGCATCACGCTGCCGTCGCTTACAAAGGCCCTTCAGAAATGCCGCAACGGCCGCCTATGGCCCTTTGGCTGGTGGCACATACTGCGCGCCCTGAAGTGGCACAAGACGGAGGTGGTTGACTGCCTGCTCATAGGTGTGCTGCCTGAGTATCGCTCAAAGGGAGCCAACGCCCTGCTCTTCTACGACCTCATACCCATCTACCAGAAGTACGGCTTCCTGTGGGGCGAGACCCACGTGGAAATGGAGACCAACGGCAAGGTGCAGAGCCAGTGGCAGTACCTGGAGCACGAGCAGCACAAGCGCCGCCGCTGCTACAAGAAAGCTCTTTAACGATGCTTGCGGTTGGCCCGCTGCTCGCGGTATTTCGCCATCTGGCGGGCTGAGCCGCTGCCGTGGGCACCGGTTACATATTGTTTCTTCTTGGCCTTGGTCTTGACTTTTCCTTCGGCAGAGTCGCGGCGGTCGCCGCCCCTGCCGAAGGAAATGCCGTTTTCAAGGATGCTTTGGAAATCGTCGTCTCTACTCATCTTTGCGGTTCTTACTCTTCACTTTTCACTTATCACTTCTTAGTGGTGGAACAGGCGCACGCCGGTGAAGGCCATGGCAATGCCGTATTTGTCGCACGTCATGATGACATGGTCGTCGCGCACTGAGCCGCCAGCCTGGGCAATGAACTCCACGCCGCTCTTGTGGGCGCGCTCAATGTTGTCGCCGAAGGGGAAGAAGGCATCGCTGCCAAGGGCCACCTTCGTGTTCTGGGCTATCCAGGCCTTCTTCTCTTCGAGTGTGAGCACCTGAGGCTGCTCGGTGAAGAACTGCTGCCAGGCTCCGTCGCGAAGCACGTCGTCGTGCTCGTCCTCCGATATATACACATCAATGGTGTTGTCGCGGTCGGCGCGGCGTATGCCCTCCTTAAAGGGCAGGCTGAGCACCTTCGGGTGCTGGCGCAGCCACCAGATGTCGGCCTTCTGGCCTGCTAAGCGCGTGCAGTGAATGCGGCTCTGCTGTCCGGCACCGATGCCTATGGCCTGACCGTCCTTCACGTAGCACACTGAGTTCGACTGCGTGTACTTCAGCGTTATGAGGGCTATCATCAGGTCGCGCTTGGCCTCGTCGGGGAAGTTCTTGTTCTTCGTGGGTATGTTCTCGAACAGGGCGGGGGCGTCAAGGCGTATCTCGTTGCGTCCCTGCTCAAAGGTCACTCCGTACACCTGCTTCCGCTCTATGGGTTCAGGCTTGTAGGCGGGGTCAATCTTTATCACGTTGTACGTGCCCTTGCGCTTCTCCTTCAGTATGGCCAGGGCCTCGTCGGTATAGCCCGG
This sequence comes from Prevotella sp., assembly GCA_017455495.1. Lineage (GTDB taxonomy): Bacteria > Bacteroidota > Bacteroidia > Bacteroidales > Bacteroidaceae > Prevotella. Next base: position 1,923 of record JAFTAR010000048.1, on the reverse strand, counting down.
AGCTATCACTCCGTCGCTCACCTCGCGCTTGATGATGAGTGCTGTGGTTTTGTCGCAGGTGTCGCTCAGGGCAATGAAGTCGCCGTAGCTCGACATGCGGTCGGCGCCGCGTGCACGGGCGTAGGCGCAGGCAATGGGTGAGTCGTCAAGGCCCTCAATGTCGTCTACGAAGTAGATGTGCTTCAGGGTGTCGCTCAGCGGCAGGCCTACTGCGGTGCCGGCCGGGCTTACGTGCTTGAACGAGGCTGCTGCTGCCAGGCCTGTAGCCTCGCGCAGCTCTTTTACCAGCTGCCACGAGTTAAGGGCATCGAGCAGGTTTATGTAGCCCGGGCGGCCGTTAACCACTTCGATGGGCAGCTCACTGCCGTCGGCCATGAACACGCGCGACGGCTTCTGGTTCGGATTGCATCCGTACTTCAATGCAAGTTCTTTCATTTATAGTGCTGTTAGTTTGTTTGTTCGTTCAATGTGGCTGGTCGGCATCTAAGCGGAGCATGGCTCCCGTCAGAGCGTCAACCCACAGGCGAGTGGAGTAGCGCTTGTTGAAGAGGTTGGCGCTGAGCAGCATCACCTGTCCGAACTGCGGAGCGGGGTGCTCCTCGGCCTGTAGGATGTTGATGCCCTCGTACAGTGTGCAGCGCAGGCGGCCCGGCACGTTGACGTAGATGCCATGAACGGCAGCCTTGTTGCCTTTTTTCTTTGTCTCCGGCTCTGGGGCAGGAAGCTGGGTGATGTCCTCAATACTTATATAATAGGGAGCACCCGACAGGTCATCGGCTTCAACAAGACCGTGTACCTGGCTGAGGCGGAACAGTACCTGGCGCTCCACGGGGGCGTTGACATCCACCCAGAGCACGTGCTCGGTGGTGTCGCGGCGAGTGGTGCCAAGGAACAGCGAGGTGAGGCCGTCGTCCTGGCGCTGCAGCTCGTCGAGCATGAGCTTCATCTGCAGACCGTCGTGAGGCATGAAGTCGGCCTGGCCCTTGATGAGCAGCGAGCGGTTCTCGCGCAGGTCGTATATTTCGTGGGCTATCAGCTCGGCCATCTTTGCCGTGCTGCCGCAGCTGAGTATATCCTCGCCAAGGAAGTTTCGCGGGTTGGTGGGTACGGGCTGCTCTGCGGCGATGAAAGCCTCGGGGGCCTGCACGTCGGCAGCATCGTCAACATTGATGCCAAGCAGGCGACCGTCATCGCTCAGGGTGATGTGGGAGGCGGCGGTGCGGGCATCGAACTTCACGGCATAGACCTTTGCCGTGTCGGCCTGCGGCATTGCCGTCTGGCTGATGCCTACCACGCGGAACGACTTCTGTATCTCCTCGCCGGCATCGGTCACCCGTAGGTAGCGACGGGCGTAGGGGGCGAAGTCGCCAGGGGTGAAAACGGTTTTCTCCACCAGCACGCTGATGCGCACCACGGTGCGGGGAAGGTAATAGACGGCACCCTCGGCAGTAACTCCGGGGCGGTACTGGCTAAGCTGAGTCTGGCCTATGGCGGGGATAAACCATGAAAGGACGGCCAAAAGTGACAGGGTAGCCTTTCTGCAACGGGATTCTATTGACATTGTTTAATGGCTGAGAATTCTGGTAATGCTCAATTTTGCCACAAAGTTACAAATTTATTCTGCCAGCAAGGTTGAAAAAGCAAAATTTCGTAGTTAAATAATCATAAAGGACTTTCCCTGCGGCACTATTGTGAACAATTTCTGAAAAAAGATGCAATAAAATTTGCGCATCTCAAGAAAAAGCAGTACCTTTGCACCCGCAAACAGGAATCCCCTGTATTTTTCTTACATCGCGGAGTGGAGCAGTTGGTAGCTCGCCAGGCTCATAACCTGGAGGTCGCACGTTCGAATCCTGCCTCCGCAACTGCGACTGGGTAACACACTTTAAATAAAGGAGTTGCCCAGTCTTTCGTTTCCAAGTG